>DATDNL010000097.1:0-3455 GCA_036518315.1 Flavisolibacter sp.
TTCCAACCAGCATTCGGGTTTTTAGGAGTATACTGGTTGTAGTGCATCGTCATCTCCCAGCGGGCCTGGGGACCACTATTGTTAGCGTTGACACCTGAATTGTTTACATATACAAACATGTTCTCTGGCGACGAGCTGTTATTTGCATCGAAGTTGGCAAAATAGTTAGACGCATAGCTGTACTGACCGCCACTGATGATTGAATTGCCAAGCGTAATCACCTGCTGCATATCAGCATCAGCAAAGGTCGGCGTTGCACGATTTGCCCATGCTCCGCGATTCAAATAACATCTCATTAGAAGGGCCTTAGCAGAGGTCTGCGTTGCCCTTCCTATATCTTTTGTAACAGGTAAATCAGGAATGGCGGCCGTTAATTCGTCAATGATAAACTGTGCCGCGGGAGCCCCTGTTTTAACTTCAGGAGCATTCAACAGGTTCTCACCAGGCGAACGTACAGGATACTGACCGTACAGATCCAGGAGGTAATAAAGAGAAAGAGCTCTTAAGAATCTTGCCTCGGCAGCTTGTTGTTTCGTTGGGCTAAATCCGAGCACATTCGTCGCGTCAAAGTTGATCTTGTTTAGGTTGTTGAAAACACTCAATACCTGGCCATGGTTTGCATTCCACGTGTGATTATGCAACACACGCCATACTCCATTATCATCCCAGTCCCCACCCCTTGTTGGAACCAGCGATTCGTCGGCCGTATTTTCCTCCAGAGAAAACACCTGGTCCTGGTTGGTAAAGGGCACCGCGAGGTCATTGTAAGCCGCTTGAAGTAGCAATCCTACACCCGAAGAACCGAGGGCGGTTGCTGTTTGTTGATTCGTAAATGTACTGTTTAACTTCTCGTGCAGCTTGGTACAGCTCGTTACACCAAGTAAGAGAAGCACATATAGTTTGATATATTTCGACTTGCTCATAAGTTTTCTTTTAATTTTTATTGCAGGAAGAAGTTCACACCAACAGAAATCGTTCTTGCAGTTGGATAAGGAATATATTCGATCGATCTTGACGGATAACCATTATTGCTCTTGTCAATATTCACTTCTGGGTCAAATCCGGAGAACTTGGTAATCACCAGGAGGTTGTTCCCGGTAACGAAAGCATGCATACCCCTTAAATATTTTCCAACAATACCGAAGTCATAAGATATGGTCGCATTACGAAGTTTGAAGTAATCACCCTTTTCGAGGAACCTGGCTGACGCACCTACGGCACTGGTTGGCATCTCATCCGAATTGAAAGCTTTCTTATCAATGTTTCTTCCGTTCGCAATACCGGAGATATTCGTAACACTCGTTGCCGTGTTATTGTAGATCAGGTACCCTGCATCTCCACCACCATTCAGAATAACACTAAGTTTATTAAAGCTAAGCGTAGTACTAATGCCATAGCTGCTCTTGGGGTTCGGGTCGCCGGCGAAAGCTGGATCGGCACCGATGATCTGGTTACCATTACGATCATAGCCCTGGAACGGTTTTAAGTAGTATTCGTTAACAGGTTGATTGTTTGTAATGATCTGTCCCAAAGTACCAGATACACCCTGTCCGTTGATCTGGCCCGTAAGAATTTGGATGTCTTTTCCGTTTTGTGTAAAGTTTTCAAGGTTGTTATTATTCTTGGCATAATAACCACTGATGTCCCAGGTGAAATTCTTCTTCTCAATAGCTGCTACACTCAAACTAACCTCAAAACCCTTGTTGATTAGGTTAGCTGGTAGATTGATAAAATAGATAGATGCAGGAGCCGGCTGAATTGCAGTGCTCTGGAAAAGGATGTCACTGGTATTCTTGTAATAATAATCAATGGTTCCGGATACTCTGCCGTTATGACTACTGGCATCCAACCCGATGTTCCATGATTTAGTTTCTTCCCATTTGAGATCCGGGTTGGCCACATTAATCTGGCTTGCCGTATTATAAGAAGTGAAGGAAAATTGCTCCTGGGCAGCACCTGCGGGGAACTCCTGGTTACCCGTTATACCCCATGAGCCTCTTAAATCAAGATTGCCCAGTAATCCATTCCCTTTTAGGAAATCCTCGTTGGTGATCACCCACTTTGCAGCTACGGACGGGAAATTTCCGTACTTATTATTCTCTCCGAATTTGCTCGAACCATCTCTTCTTAGTGTTCCGGTCAAATAATATTTACTTCTGTAGTTGAGCTGAACTCTACCAAAGTAAGATTGCAACTCATTCCGTGGGTCCACATATATGCCTGGGGGATTCTGAACGTTACCATTCTGAAGTGTACTGGTATAAGGAACGCCTGTAAAGCCTTCCTGCGTGAGGTTAGTATTGAAACCCTGCGCTGAAAAATTGCTATTTCTATAATCGCGCTTTATATACTCATAACCCACCAAGGCGTCTAAACCAAGTTCATGCGCAAGATTGGCGCGGTAATTCAAAGTGTGCGTAAACGTTTGGGAGGTCAGCCTTGCGCTGGAAATGGCACCAAACCCCGAACCTGACAACCCTGAGTAACCTTGAAGAAAACCGTACAAGTTCGTATTTCTTTCGCCAGTTTGGTTTTCTACCGCGAACAGGAATTTGTAATCGAGGTTATTGAGAATTTTTACGGTGGCACTCATGTTGCCTATTATGCCGTTTACACCAGCAACATCACTTACTCCATCAAGTAAAGCCATCGGATTTCCCGAGCCATTGGCCGGGTAAATATATTTTCCATTAGCATCTTTATAGGCCGTAGTGGGGTTCCATTGTAGGATCGTGCTTATCATATTACCAGTTGAACCCGCGGTATTAGAAACGGCAACGATGTTTTCAGTATAGTGACCGGCGATCAGGCCAAAGTCAAGCGACAATCTCTTGTCCAAGAATTTATATTGCCCTCTAAAGGATCCCACATATTTGCTCAGGTCTGAGTTTTTAATGTATCCCACTGTCTTTGAACCTAGAAACGATGCACGGAACTTTCCGTTATCGTTACCGCCACTAAACGAAAGATCATAGTTCTGAGAAAGTTCCTTGTTCATAATGTCCTTCTGCGCATCTGTGCTCGCTCCATTATCCTGTCCTGTCACTTTATACTTCGACAAGGCGGATCTGAAGTCACTCGCACTCAATACTTCAAACTTCTTCATCAAACCAGCGTTCCATCCAATGCTTGAATTTACCTCCACTTTGGGAGCTCCAACTGAACCGGTTTTTGTAGTAATGGCAATAACGCCATTTGCTCCGCGCGAACCGTAAATGGCCGCGGATGACGCGTCCTTTAGCACATCAATACTTTGAATATCATACGGGTCGATGAAAATCAACGGGTTCGCATCGGGCGTCGAACCAAAAGCACCGGTTCCGAAATTTGGCCTGGCAGTTCTACCATCCATCGGAACACCGTCGATAACATACAAAGGATTGTTTACGGCGCGAATAGAATTGTTGCCCCTGATCTTCACGGTAGTGGCACTACCCGGCTGCCCCGAGTTGTTG
>DATDNL010000098.1:0-5468 GCA_036518315.1 Flavisolibacter sp.
TAAATGGTTTTCATCACCAATTGCAAGGATTGATGTGCCGCTGCACCTGATGCCGAAGCTGTAATTAACGCCACCGGTTTTTCAGAGAAGACGGTGGTGGCTACACACCATTCAATAGCGTTCTTTAATATTCCGGGCAAACTGAAAATATATTCGGGCGTACAGATGAGAACACCATCTGCCGTTTTGATTTTCTGACGAAAGGCTTCGACCGGCGCAGGAGCTGATTCCTTATCAAGATCGGGGTTGAAGTAAGGCAATTGCGTGAGCCCATCATAGACTTCGAACTCAACATCGTTGACCATTAAGGAAGCGACGTATTGAATGATAAACAGGTTTGCAGATTGAGTCCTTGTACTTCCACAAATCCCCAGCACCGTTTTCTTCATAACAGTTTATTAACGAAGATAAGTTAGTCGATTGCTTTACAAAGTGTTAAACGTGCTGAACGACTTAAACGCGTGAAACGCTTCGGTATCTTATGTATAAATGTTCACCAAATAAAATTTACACTATGAAAAAAGTCTTCGCCTTAGTTTTTGCCCTTGGTGCTATGACAGCAGTATTTGCGCAAGGTGGATACGATCACAGGAACGAATCGAGAGATGTGATCCTGGGCCAAAACAGGAACGTATACGATAATGACCGTGACTATGATCATGACCGTCGCTATAATCATGACCGCGACTATAATAATGGCTATTATGGAGCAAGGGATCGCGATGCGCGGATCGATCGTATCAGGCGCGAGTATGATTGGAGGATTCAATCGATACAAGCAGACCGATATTTACGAAGAGGTGAAAAAAGACGCCAGGTGCGTTCCCTTGAAATCGAAAGGGATGCAAGAATCAGGCAGGTGATGGACAGTTACCGTTACCAAAATAACAGGAACTACCGAACGGGGAGATATTGAGGAAGATGTGGCGATGAGCCAATGTGACAATGAGCCAATGTGACGATGTGACGATGTGACGATGTGATAATGGGGCGATTGGTAAATAAACTGATTAATATGCATCATTGGACGGTGATTCCCTTCGCGTTGGCGGGGGGAATTTCATTGATGTCTGTTAGAAAACAAAGCCACTCGAGCGAGTGGCTTAAATAATACTACTTCTTTTTGTCCGGCGCCTTCAACTGAGGTTGAGAAGCCATTTTCATTGCATCGGACCAATCCAAAAATCCCCAATGTTCGACCATCTTGCCGTCCTTGATCTTGACAACGTCAACGTTCTTGCCGCCCATGTTACTACCGGCCGGCATTCCCATGGTGTTATCAGCTGCCGTGCCCTCCATATCGATCATCGCAAAAACGTAATCGTCTTTAGCCGCATCGGCAATAACGTTAAATTTCATCCCCTTGATATGATTGTGGATGTCAGTGAGCATGTGGGCAATGTTATCACCGCCTTTAACTTCCTGGCCATTAGGGCTTTGGTGATCTACTGCGTCGTCTGCGACCAGGCTTCGAATGGTTGCGCTGTCACCCTTTAAAATGGCGGTGTACATACTCCTGTTCTTTTCGAGGTTTTGCTGTTCCACAGTGTTAGATGAGCTGTCTTTACTTCCATCCACCATGGTAGATGAGGAACCAGAATTGTTGCAGGAATAGAATGAAAGGGCTGCTAAAACAGCAATAGCAAGGTTGATCTTTTTCATTGTATGAGGTTTTGGTAAAAGTGAAAGGAGATCATCTTCCGGGCAGGAACTAGCTTTCGGGGGCACTCTTTAAAGTTAACCATTAAAAAGAGACAAACGAGGCACCGCATTTCATGGTATGTTAATTACCCGTTATTGCATGCAGGGTAACATAAGAAGGATGAAACCTCATTTTCCCGCCACAGGGATGGTGGTTAGTCGTTGCAATTATGAAAACCGCTTATTTTGCAAATTCTTCCAAATCGAATTCTTGTTCTAAACAGTACACATGAAAAAAGTATCTCTTTCTTTGATTGCTTTGCTATTTATTGCCGACTCTTTTGGTCAACAGAGAGTCACCGAAAAAGATTACCAGAGGGCAGAAAGCTTTTTGAGTTACAATACTCAGAAGTATATCGACCATAGTTTTTCTTTCCCAAACTGGTTAGAAGGCGACCGATTTTGGTACCGCACGTTGACACCGCAGGGAAGTGAGTTTATCCTGGTTGATCCCGTGAAAAAGACGCGAACTTATGCATTTGATGCACAGAAGCTGGCTAATGCAATCTCTGCTGCGACGGGCCAACAGGTTTCCGCATCAACACTGCCGTTTAATTCGTTTACGTATTCGAAGGACAACACTTCCATTTCGTTCAAGGCAAAAGGCCAGCAATGGTCGGCGAATCTTCAGAACTACACACTTACGAAGGACACTTCCGGCCAGGTAAATAATACCCGCGGGCAGGGCGGCTTCAGAAGACGTGGAGCGGGAAACGAAGTGACGTCACCAGACGGCAGCAAAACCGCCTATATTAAAGACTGGAATCTTTGGATGCGGGACACCAGGACAGGAAAAGAGACGCAACTTACCACTGACGGGGTAAAAGACTTTGGATATGCCACAGACAATGCAGGATGGAAACATAGTGATGCGGCAATACTTAAATGGTCGCCTGATTCAAAGAAGATAGCCACTTTTAAACAGGATCAACGGCTGGTGGGCGACATGTATTTGGTATCGACCAAGGTTGGGCATCCTAACCTGGAAGCCTGGAAATATCCTTTGCCAGGTGATGAACATATACCGATGATTAGCCGGGTGATCATAGAAGTAGAGAATCCGAAAGTGATCCCTCTAAAGGTTGCTCCGGATCCGCATCGTGGAACGCTGGGCGACGATATTTCCGCCAGCGGCAGCTTTGATGATGTAGACTGGAGTGAAGATGGTAAGTGGCTTGCTTTCGTATCGACTTCAAGAGATCACAAGAATGAAAAGTTCAGAATTGCTAATGCCACCACCGGTGACGTTCGGGAGGTGTTTGAAGAAAATGTGCCTACGCAATATGAATCGGGTTGGGGAACCATCAATTGGAAGTTCATACCTAAAACGAATGAGATCATTTGGTTTTCGGAGAGAGATAATTGGGGACACTTGTACTTGTACGATGCCACAACGGGCAGGGTAAAGAACCAAATCACCAAAGGCAATTTCGTTGTCAGTGAAATGTTGAAGGTGGATGATAAGACACGAACCATTTACTTCTATGCATTCGGGCTGCAAAAAGAGAATCCTTATTTTGAACAACTCTATAAGATTGGATTTGATGGAAAGAACATGACCTTGCTGACTCCCGGTGAAGGTTATCATTCAGTAGCCTTCTCTCCCTCAGGCAAATACATTGTTGATACCTATTCAAAGCCTGATGTACCTCCGGTGACGGTTGTTCGTGATCTTTCCGGAAAGCAATTAGTAGAAGTAGAACGCACAGATGTGTCGCGTCTCAAGGCTACAGGCTGGAAGGTGCCCACACCTATCAGCGTAAAAGCGCATGATGGCGTGACTGATATTTATGGACTGCTGTACACACCTACGAACTTAAATCCTTCAAAGAAATATCCCATTATTGACTACATCTATCCCGGTCCGCAGGGCGGCAGCATGGGAGGACAATGGGGATTTGTAGCTTCACGAGGCGATCACCAGGCCCTCGCCGAACTTGGGTTTTGTGTCCTTGTACTGGAGGGTACGAGCAATCCTTTGCGAAGCAAAAGTTTCCACGACATGTATTTCCCGAACATGAGCGAGAACACCCTGCCCGACCAGGTGAGTGGCATGAGACAGTTAGCGCAACGTTTTGCTTACATCGATACGAACCGCGTGGGCATTTGGGGACATTCGGGTGGTGGCTTTGCAACCGCAGCGGCCATGTTCCGCTATCCTGATTTCTTCAAAGTTGGAATCAGTGAAAGTGGTAATCACGATAACCGGAACTATGAAGATGATTGGGGCGAGCGCTATATTGGTTTGTTGAAAAAGAATGCGGACGGTACCGATAACTATACCGCACAGGCGAACGAATTGTATGCGAAAAACCTGAAAGGAAAACTGATGCTCGCCCATGGTTTGATGGATGATAACGTTCCACCCAGTAATACAATGCTGGTGATTGAAGCACTGGAAAAAGCAGGCAAAGACTATGACCTGGTGATATTTCCAAATGCTCACCATGGCTACGGAGAGAACAGTTATTACATGATGCGACGCCGTTGGGATTATTTTGTCCAGAATCTATTGGGAGCAGAACATCCGAAGGAATACCAGTTGCAACCGCAGACGGATCCCAGGACAGTGGGTCCCCTGTTCTAAGTATCCCGATCCGAAGAATCGCCAGAGACACCGAACACTATAAAATAAAAGCCCACGCCGAAGCGTGGGCTTTTACATAACAAAGGACACCTTATTTATCTTTCTGTTTCAAGACGTTGCCGTTGGTGTCGATCAACACTTTCATCTTATTGTCACCATTTTTCAGTTTCAGGTCGTAGGCTGTTTGGTCATTCCATGTGACCTGGTTCGCTTTGTCGATGGTGTAGCCACTATACTTGCTGGCGATAGTTTGATTGACTGCGGCGGGCAAGCCATTGTTATAGTCCGAGATGTCATAGGTTGTACCAATCCAATTACCATTAGCTGAGTACCAGGAGTAATACTTTTTTCCGTTCATCGTGTACGTTACTGAATAATCTTGTGGAGACAGCACTGCCCAGTCAGTCAGATCCCAGTCAATAGGTACGACTGTGACATCGTACGGTGCCCATGTTACCGCCGTAGCGTCAGGATATTGCGTTGAGAAGGATGTCTGTATGTTTGAAGGCACCATGAAGGCGGCATGGGAGGAAGTGGTTGTTTGCGATCCGGTTGTAGACATTGTTGTTTTTGAGGCATGCCGTGAGCTACAGGCAACCAGCGACGTGGCAGCAAATGCTGCTAATAGTAGTCGTTTCATAATAATTGGTTTACGTGATGAATTCTTTCTTTTCGAGGCACAAATAGACTGCCAGACAAAGAGAGAAGGCGGATGAGTGTGGTTAGTATTTTTTGGCGTGAATAGCTTTCAGTTTTGGGTTTTGGGTTAGTTGACAGGTTTAGATCCGGATGGCACAGAGAATGAGAAGGAGGCAGTGGCGAATGGTGAGGGAAGAATGTTCAATGCTCAATATTCGGCGATTAATTCTGATCAGGGAGCGTGTTCAATGATAATACTCGGTCATCAATACCAGGTGCCGCACTCACCTGAAGTAAAACGACCAACGAAAGGCGAGCGTGTAGGAGAATGTTTGGTGACTCGTGGCAGAGTTCACCATCATGACAAGAGTTTGCTCCGCTAAAGGTTTATGACTGAGAGTAGTTGGTGAAACCTCGAAATAAAGGAGGGTCCAGATGTCCTGCTTTCGGTGTGCTTCATCAGTGGAGAAGCGTTTGATGTTGCAAGGGCATTGGCTAGTCTTACGGCCTGGAACTGTTGTACCGCAACATCCACTTCATC
>DATDNL010000099.1:0-3858 GCA_036518315.1 Flavisolibacter sp.
TGGGCGAGTTGGTGTGTACCTTGTTTAGAAGATGTTCCTAAAGTAAAGGAGCTCTATGCGTCATATCATCAAAAGGGATTCGATGTAATCGGAATCACGCTGGACTCAGACAGGAATAAATGGATGAATGCGGTACATAAATACAACATCAATTGGGCCACCTTATGCGATTTAAACGGTTCTGGCAATAAGGTGGCCTTGCTGTTTGGAATAAAGAAGATACCCACAAAGCTGCTCATCGATCCATCAGGGAAACTGGTTTTGAAGGATCCGAGTATGGAAGAGTTGAAAAAGTATCTAAGTAACTCGTTGGATTAGTAATCATCTTAAACAATAACCGGCTTGCAATGTCATCGGAGACGAAGAAAGATGCGACCGCAACAGATTGAAAGCAATAAGAGTAATACCTTACTTATATTAATCTAAATTTGAATTTTCGCACCTGTTGAATATATTTAGCCGTTCACAGATTAACTGTCTTGCTGCCTTTATGTTCCTGAAAGCTTTTGTTATTTTGATCTTTTTGCCCTGCCTGCAAGCTATTGCACAACGAGAGAACTCCTACAATTTGTGGAAAGATGATACAGTGCTTCGTAATAAATATTACGAAGAAAGCATGCGCAAGAAGCAGGTATTATTATCTGCCTGCCCCAAGATCTATGAAAAGGACTATAAAGCCATCTATGAACACCAATTCGACGAAATCGGTGAGTTATGGAAAGGCTCAAGAGCGGTTACTGCAACTGAAATAAATGGCTATTTGCAGGCCATTGTGAAAAATATCACCTCGACGAACCCGCAACTTCGGGGGGTAGATGCACGGGTCGTGTTCACAAGAGACGGCTGGCCAAACGCTGTAAGCCTGGGTGATGGAAGTATCGCCATAAACGGAGGACTGTTGATTTTTCTAAACAACGAAGCGGAGTTGGCCTTTGTAATCTGCCATGAACTTTCGCATTATTATCTTGACCATACCAACAAATCGATAAAGAAGATCGTTGACCTGTATAATAGTGAAGACTTCAAGAAGGAGGTCAAAAGATTATCCAAACAAGAGTATGGGGCCGGTAGAGAGTATGATGAGCTGATGAAGAAAATGGCTTTCGGCGGCCGCCGTCACAGCAGGGAAAACGAGGCCGAAGCAGATCGACAGGCATTTCTTTTTCTTAAGAACACAGGTTTCAGTTGTGACGGCATCATTAGCTGTTTGCAACTCTTAGATAACATAGATGACTCATCAATTTATAAACCGCTTGCGCTGGAGGCGGCACTCAGTTTTGACGAATACCCGTTTAAGAAAAGGTGGATACAAAAGGAATCCGTCTTGTTTGGTGCCATGACCGAGGAAAATGCTTCAGGTTTTACAAAGCAGGAGAAAGATTCACTTAAAACCCATCCCGACTGCCTTCAAAGAATTGCGCTGTTAAAAGATTCGGTCGCAAAAACCCGGGCGGGGAAGACCTTCCTTGTAGACGAATCACTCTTCAGGAAGATAAAAACCGACTTCCTGCCGGAGATTACTGAACAGGAATTTAGAGAAGATAATCTTACACTAAACCTTTATAACAGCTTATTGATGTTGCAAAACGGAGCTTTCACCTCCTTTTCGGTATATAACATTGCAAGGGACCTGAATATACTGTTCCAACGACAAAGAGACCATAAGCTCGGACATATTGAAAGAGAGAATAGAACTTACCGTGCAGATTATAACCTGGTTCTTCGAATGATTGACCGCCTTAAACTGGATGAACTTGCAGCTATCAATTATTACTTCTGCAAGAAGTATGAATCACAGATGACAGGTTATCCCGAATTCGCAAAAGAGAAACAGGCCGCACAGAATAATTTTTCTCATTATTCATCAAACTAGATGTGGAACCGGGAAACAATTAACGAATAACCTTTTTATTATTGAAACAAACATAAAAACAATCATGAGAAAACTGCTAAGCATGGGATTGCTGCTCGCGATGTTGCAGCCGGCAATTGGACAGACTTTTACTATTGATAACATAATAAAGATCTCGCCGCGATCGCTTAATGCCATAAAGGAAGGATCCGACGTGAAGGGCTATTATTTCTTTTATACCAGTGATAAGATCGACAAGAGAACGAATGAGTACACGCTGAAGATTTTCGACAACAACCTGAAGCCGTTGAAGGATATCAAGTTCCAGGATTCGAAAGACGTGGTGGTGCTCGAATCTGAATTCAATGGAGCGGACCTGATGTTCCTGTTTTACAATACCAGGGAACGAACTTTCGATTACCAGGTCTATGGTGCCGACGGGACCAAAAAACCATTTAGCTATAGCCGGGAGCTTTCAAAGAAAGAGGACAATTTCTTAAGGGAGACCTACAATCTTGATGATGAAGACAACAATTTTAAGGGACTTTACCCGGTTGATGAGAAAGGCTTCCTTTCGCTGATGCCCAGCAGGGAAGATAGAGACTGGACCTTTCAATTGGATTTTTTCAGCGCTGAAAAAAGAAAACAATGGACGTACAATCCCACGGATGGTGCCAGGAAGATCGTCGCTGACTACCTCGGATCAAACAACGGTGTGGTTTACCTGGAACTGCTGAAGTTTAGAACGCTGTTGGATGGTTCACCTGATTCATATATCGTTGGACTGGACCTTGCAACAGGTAAGCAACTTTTTGAAAAGGCGACAGATTCTAAATATCGCTTCTATCCTGCAGGACTATCCGTGATGAATAATGGCAAGGCCTACCTGAACGGAGAGTTTTTCAATTTAAATGCAAACATTATCAAAGACGACTCAAAAGGCTTTGCTTTCTGGACAATTGATGAAAAGGGGAACATTACAAGTGAGAAATATTGCAGTTGGGATTTGGACATGAGTAAGTATATGAATGTCAGTTCCAAGGGCAAGATCAATAATTTTGGATTCATGTATGTCCACAATATTGTGCAAGCTGCTGATGGAAATATCTATGCGATCGGCGAAGGGTTTAAGAGGGTTGCTGATGGCGTTGGGATCGCGCTGAAAGTTCTGTCAGCCGGTAGAAGCAGTAGTAGTGTTACCAAGTTAGATATCACTGATATGCTGCTCATAAAGTTTGACCAGAACTTCAATGTGAAAGAAGCTAAGTTCTTCGACAAGAACAGGAATACCTTCAGCTATAGTGGAGCGGACTTTATGAGTACTCCCTTGTTGGCCAAATACATAAGAGCTCATGGCGGTTTTGATTATGCCTATACGGAAGTGAACAAAGAGGCGACAGCATTTACTGTCTGCTATTCGGATTACGAAAGAGGAAAGGAATACCGCGGCGGTACCTTCAATTCCATTAGCTATAACGATGGGAAGATCAGTACCGATAAAATCAAAACAAAAACGGATGCCACTTATTCATGGGTACAGCCCGGAAAGCAGGGGCAGGTGTTAATAGTGGACTACTTTAAAAAAGCGAAACGAGTGGACGCTCATTTTGAAAAGTTGAACTAATATCTTCGATAGGGACTCCTGGAGAATTCAGGAGTCCCTATTGTAAATTAGGCCAACAGGCCCTTGGTCCAACAAGAGTAATCTGTGGGCAGTTAAGTTGCCAACTGCTGAATCTATCCAACAAATAACTCGCTTGCAATCCCGTCAGCCCGGAGCATGCCTTCGTCTGTTAAGTGAATGAACGGTTGATTGTGTTGAATAAGGCCATGTCCCTCGAACTTCCGCGCTTGCTGCTCGATTCTTCTTCTTTCATTACTACCAAATTCGGTTTCGAGCTTACCGAGGTCAATCCCTTCCATTGTCCTCAAGGAGATCATGATAAACTCATTGAGTCTTTGAGTAGGTGTGAGTGTTTCAACTTCTCTTTGAGAAGAATTTTCAT
>DATDNL010000100.1:0-4331 GCA_036518315.1 Flavisolibacter sp.
GGATACAACTGTTGGAAAGGTTTCCATGAGGGCTTTATCAAACTGAGTACCGCAGTCGCTCTGTTCATTCTTTTCAGGTTAAACCATCTATCCGAAAATTCGGTAAACAACTCCACCCATCTTTCGTGTTCTAAAGCTGCAAGCAATGCCGCCTGCGTCGATGCAGTCGTATTGGCAAGGCCGGCTCTGTTACGAACCATATTTAAATCGTCCTGCGCGCCGGAAAGATTATTTTGTTGTGCCCTCGCCTCGGCTCTAATAAGGTACATTTCAGAAAGCCGTATCATCACTGGGTATTCATTACCCGCCGTTGCGGTTTTTAACTTGTACTTGTAGGGATAGTAATAAGTCTTAGACAAATACGTGATCGGATTCGTCCAGTTTACCTTCCTCTTGTCGTTTGGTTCAAACGTATTGGCCAGGGTATCATAAAGCACAAAAGTCGGTGTCGTGCTTGCCGGAATAAATTCGGAACCCATTATGGTCGCCGGTGTAGAGGTACCTGCCAGCGATATTTGCCAAATCGTTTCATTACTATTATTCAAAAACACTTTTGTGAGATCTGTTACCAGGCTATAGACCCCGCTATTAATGACCGCCGTCGCCTCCGACTCAGCGCTGGCCCAGTTTTGTTGGTAGAAATATACTCTGGCTAAAAGAGCTTCCACTGCGTATTTATTTGCTCTTGCCCTCTCGTTGGATGGGTAGCTTGCCGGCAAGAGGTTTTTCGCATCCTGCAGGTCTTTTACTATCTGGGTATATACCTCTGCAATAGGAGATCTTGGTTTTAAACCCTCCTCTAAAGCATCTATGCTTGTTATCAACGGCACGTCACCAAAATAATTAACGAGGTAGAAATACAGCCATGCCCTCCAAAACTTTGCTTCTCCTAACAATTGATTCTTTACGCTCGCTGACAACGATGACGAAGCCGTAATACCTTCAATAGCATAATTTGCTCGGCCAATTCTTGCATAAAGGCCACTCCATAAAAAATTTCCATCATTTCCTGCAGCTAAAGTGTTATTCTTAAAATTGTCAAACGAAGTGTTAGTCAGGTAGTAACCTTCATCTGCGCTCATGGCGCCGTATTTAATGGTATTAAATACCACTCCATTGGTTGCATTGTTTCCGCTGGAACTTGCCACACCACTGTAAAGGCCAAGAACTACAGATGTAGCGGTACTCGAATCTGCAAACGCATTATCGGTAGACACTGCATTCGGCGGAGTATCAAGAGTCACATATTTTTTACAGGAGGTAGTCACTGCTAAGAGCATAATGCCTCCCACGATAAATTTCTTCGATGTAGATATAATGAGTTTCATTGTGTCTGTTTAAAGAGTTACATTAATTCCTGCTGTGATCACTCTTAATGGAGGCATGGACGTTCCTGTCTCCGGATCGTAAACGAATTTGTTTTTGGAAGTCCACCATAGGTTCTGTCCTTGTAGGTAAAATCTCAGGTTATCAATTCTTAGTCGTTCCAATAATGACTGCGGAAACAAGTACGAAATATTCACAGTCCTTAAACGAAGGAACGACGTATTACCCCAAATAGCGCTTGATGATCCCCAGGCCGAGTAAAGCGAACTGGTTGTAGAATATTTCGGCATTCCATTTACTTCTCCAGGTTTAGTCCAATGGTTTAACCAGAAAGTTGGTTGATTACCATTTGACAACACGCCCGGCGTAAAATTGAAACTCGGCGGGTTGGGATAAATATTCCCGTCCTGACCCTGGAACTGGAAGAAGAAACTCAGCTCGAAATCCTTATAGTCAAGTACATTATTCATCCCGCCATAAAATTTTGGAGCACTATAACCAATTACTGATCTGTCAAGATTGAAGTTCGGGGTGAATGTGACACTGTCTTTTGTAACATCCCTATATAAAGGCTTGCCGGTATTGGGATCAACACCAGCGTAACTGTATCTAAACACCACACTCAAAGGTTGGCCTATCACGTTCTTATTGTAATAGAAATACCTGGGGCTGGCACTTAATAATTTAGTGCGAGGAATTGTCACATTAAATGACGTCCTCCATTTGAAATCTTTTTTAGTGACGTTATCGGTGTTCAATTCAAATTCCAATCCCGTGTTCTGGATCTCCGCATCGAAATTCGCAGCCACTGAATTAAAACCAGTCTGTGACGATAGAGACAAATAGCCTAACTGATCCGGAGTACGGTTTCTATAGTAATTGGCGGTAAGATCGATTCTATTACTAAGAAAGGAAAGATCTAAACCAAACTCTAATTTGTAAGTCGTCTGCCAGTGTAGTTCGGAGTTTTCAACCTGGTTCGGGGCAAGGGCCGAATTGTTTTGATAAGTTCCCGACGCGTTAAAGAAAGTGCGGTATAGATAATCCTGGATTTGATCATTACCGGTTACACCATAACTTGCTCTTAGTTTTCCAAACGACAGGATTTTCGAAGATTTAAAAAACGTCTCCTGGGAGAACACCCAGCCTGCTCCGACATCCCAGAAATTCGCAAACTTTCTACCAGGCCCAAATCTTGAAGAACCATCTCTTCTATAGACTCCATTCAACAAATATCTCTTGTTCCAATCGTAGGTCAATCTGCCAAATACAGAATTGTAGCGGTATTGGGTGTACCCGTACGTGGGGGTATTAACCGTTCCCGCTCCTGTTATACTTCCTAAAAGAGCTGGAGTGCTGTAATTATTTCCCGACAATTGCAATGAGGTGTTTACCGTATTTTGAAAGGTAGTGCCAATCAAAGCGGATAATTTTCCCTGTGAAATATTTCTTGTATAAGTCGCCTGGGGCTCCGCGATGTATGATCTCTGGTCAATATTTGCAAATGTTGCAGAGTTTGTAGGTGTGCCACTCAGTGGGCTTTTCGAAGTTGCCGGACTCTGTGTGTTTTGATCTAATTGCAGATTGTTATAACCAAAACTTGTTTTTAAATCTAAACCAGGCAAAATAGTATACCTCAGGATAGTATTCGTCATCAAATTGTTAGTCTTACCGAGGTACTTGACAAACAAATAAGAGTCAGGATTCGTGAAGTTTGCATTCCAGTACAAAGAGCCATCCGCGTTATATAGAGGTAAGTTCGGAGGTAAACTGTACAAACTACTTAAATCCCTGCCCAATAAATCCGTGCTGCCATAACTATAATTTACAGAGATATTAGCATTAAACTTTTTGTCAAGGGAATTATGGTCAACATTCAGCCTTGTCGATAATCTTTGATCTTTATAGTCGCCCGGGAAAACAGGAGTTTCACGGTGGTAACCAGTATTAAACAAAAATCTTGTCCTTACATCTCCGCCAGATATAGTAGCCTGGGCATCGGTCACATCCGCCGTTCCTCCAAGGTATTTCTCTTGCCAGTCGGTGCTTTTATTCTGGTCCCATAAAAACAAGTCTGGGGCAGTCGTTGCATTCGGAGTTACTCCATCGTTAGCATAGGCCTCTTTCCGCATTTGAAGATACTGTTGAAGATTCATTAGTGGAATGAAACGCGCGACCTTCCCTTGTCCTTGGTAAAAATTAATATCAAGCTTCGTTTTCCCAATTCGCCCTTTCTTCGTTGTTATAAGTACAACTCCGTTTGCCCCTCTCGTTCCATAAATAGCCGTTGCATCAGCGTCCTTTAAAATGTCGATTCTGTCAATGTCTGCTGGGTTAATAAGATTAAATGGACTTAACCCGCCGGCAGCAGCAAACTGTCCCCTGGAATTAAGGTCGTTGGTAACGGGAACAGAATTGTCACTGATATTAAAAGGCACTCCATCCACGATATACAGCGGTTGTGTTCCGGCACCGGTTTGATCAATAGAATTTATTCCCCGGATCTGTATAGTCACTCTCGAACCTGGTAACCCATTCGACTGTGTTACTAATGCCCCCGCAACACGGCCTTGCAAAGCGTTTAACGGGTTCGCCACTGGCTGCCTCATGATCTCTTGAGAAGTTACTGATGAAATTGAGGCAGTACTCTGCCTCTTCGTGGTCGTTCCATAGCCAATCACCACAGTTTCATCTAAGCTCTTTATTTCAACTTTCAAAACAATATCAAACGAAGTGCGCCCATTGATTTCAATAGTTTGAGATTCATACCCTACGTACGACACATACAAACTGCCTTTTTCGGGAACGTGAGATATCACAAATTCGCCATTTTTATCAGTTATAGCACCCAAAGGAGTACCTGGAACAACAACGGAAACAGACTGCATAGGTCTGCCAGTTTCATCTTTCACAATTCCTCTGACATCAATGGCGTTTACTTCCTTAGCAGCTTCTATCTTTTCTGGAACTGGTTCTTTTTGTTTGATGACAATTGCATTTCCTGT
>DATDNL010000101.1:0-3833 GCA_036518315.1 Flavisolibacter sp.
CTGTTTTGCCTAAAAGCCCTGTAACGGAGCCTAACAAATCGAAATGGTTGGCAGAAATGTATGGTTTGAGAGCTTATGTATATTACACGATGCTGAAAACATGGGGTGGCGTACCGATAACGACAGAGCCTGTTCAAACTATTGACAACGCCGCACAGACTTATAAGGCCCGGAGCACGCCGGATTCAGTGATGCTACAGATCAAAAGCGATATTGCTCAATCACTACAATTGTTTGGTAGCAATAACGCCTTCCCGTCCGGCAACCGCGTGTATTGGAACCGGGTAGCGACCCTAACATTGAAAGGTGATGTTTACCTCTGGTCGGGTACCAACATGAATGGAGGGAATACAGATTTAACGACGGCCAAGACAGCACTACAGGAAGTTAAGAACCTGGAGAGTGCAACCTTGAAGTTGGACGCCAACTACGCCGACATTTTTGATCCTAATAAAAAAGCGAACAATCCTGAAATCATATTCGCGCTAAGTTATGAATCAGGACAGGCAACTCAGGGAACTTTCACCAACTTTACCATCAATGGTATACAGGCCTCTTCTTATTCTTTCTCCGCTACGGGAACGCCGACTGTAAATACGGTTTACCCTTACGTGAACGGAGCAAACAGGGTTGGTATGAACCAAACAATGATCACGAGGCTGACAACAGGTCCTGCTGATCAAAGAGTTGCCAATTCGTTCAAGGTAATGTATTCCGCGGCTTCGCCTTATCCTGTGAGAGCAGTGTTTCTCACTAAGTGGGCCGGGTCAACTTCCGGTACTTCGCAGGTGTACAACAATGATTACCCGGTTTACCGTTATGCAGATGTATTGTTATTGCTGGCAGAAGCGAAAGCAAAATTGGGCGAGGATCCCACCTCAGAAATAATGCAAATACGTCAAAGAGCTTATGGAGCCAATGCACCCGCGTTTGTTAATGGTTCCGTAACCGATAATATGAATGCCATTTTAGAAGAATACCTTAGAGAGTTTATTGGCGAGGGACAGCGTTGGTGGGCATTGAGGAGGGCAGGAGACGCTTATGTGTACGCTGCTATCAAACCCGCTTACCTGTCGCCAACAACTGTGGCAAAGTTGTTATTACCAATTTCAACGTCTATGATCGCAAACGATCCTTTGCTGACACAAACACCAGGTTATTAATTGGCAGAAGTATCTCACATAGCAATCGTTCCGGGGGCCACCGGGCTCCCGGTTTTTGAAAACACAGAAAAGACTTGAAGATGAGAGTACAAAAACTAAAAGGACTTATTGCAGCTCCTTTTACCCCCATGAAAGAAGATGGATCGCTGAACCTATCGATTATCCCGAGGTATTACCAAATGCTGGTAGGGAATGGCATCACGGGCGCTTTCATTTGTGGTTCCACAGGTGAAGGTGTTTCGATGACCACAACCGAAAAAATGATGGTGGCTGAATCGTGGGCTGCCTGCACCAAAGATAACCCTGATTTTAAGGTCATGACGTTATTGGGTGGAACAAGTATTACTGACTGTAAGGACCTGGCACGCCATGCCAGGAAGATCGGGCTCTATGCAGTGTCGTTCACGGCACCCTTTTATTTTAAGCCGGCCAACGTGAAGCAATTGCAGGAATGCTGCAAGGCCATTGCAGACGAAGTTCCAGATATGCCTTTTTATTATTACCATATTCCTGTCTTGACGGGCGTTGATTTTCCAATGCTCGACCTCTTGCAGGCGGTAGATGGCACGATTCCAAACTTTGCAGGGGTCAAATACACCCACGAGGATTTTATGGATTTTCTTTCTTGCATGAATTACCAAGAGGGAAAGTATGACATGCTTTGGGGTAGAGATGAAAACATGTTATCGGCGCTGGTACTTGGTGCCCGCGGGTCCGTGGGTAGTACTTTTAATTATGCCGCACCTTTGTATTCCCAGTTGATCAGCGCTTTCGACCTGGGAGAGCTTGAAACTGCCCGTAAGCTGCAACAGCAGTCCATTGATATGATCCGCCTGCTTGGAAAATATGGAGGCATTGCCACCGGTAAAGCCTACATGAAAACGATTGGAATGAATTGCGGTGAGTTCCGTTTACCTGTGAAGAATATGGACGAAGAACAATTCGAACAATTTAAGACGGATGTGCACCGACTCAATTTTGATAGTTTTTGTTCCAGGATACCTTCTGCTGTGAAAGTATAATTCATGAGTGATGTAACGATTGCTGCACTGTTGTTTCTTCTTTTTTCCACTGCTGACGCCTCAGCACAAAAAAGTAAAGTGAAGTCCATTCAATGGGATATAGCCGGCGTATTGCCTTCGACGAACGGGAAAGCCCTGGGCTTTGCCGGTCCTGTTGTTGGTGTCAGCAATGACGTGTTGGTTGTCGGCGGAGGGTCCAATTTTCCGGATAACATGCCCTGGCTTGGTGGGAAAAAAAGATACTATGATGATACCTACGTTTTTATGAAAAATGGGCGGGACTCATTAGTGCTGTTTAAATCCGCCAAGCTTCCATTTGCGCTTGCCTATGCCGCAAGTGTTTCCACCCGTAATGGAATTGTAGTCGCAGGGGGAGAAAGTGAGAATGGTGTTCGCAAGACAGTTTTCATTATAAAGTGGGTGGAGGGCACTCAAGAGCTTTCCATTAACAAACTTCCCGACCTTCCACTGGCTCTTACAAACGCTTCCATAGCTGCTCATAATTCTACGGTTTACGTGGCGGGTGGAGAAACATCGGAAGGAGTTTCTGACCAATTCTTTTCACTTGATCTAAATACTATTAATTCAGGATGGAAAAGTTTACCTTCTCTTCCAAAGGCAATTTCGCACGCAGTTATGGCAGTTCAGTCGAATGGTAAAAATGACTGTATTTATTTGGTTGGTGGTCGTAAGAAAAACGTCGATGCTACAAGCAGTTTATATGCTTCAAACTTCCAGTTTGATTTGACTGCTAACCAGTGGATTGAAAAAAAGTCATTGCCGCACAACCTGTCGGCAGGAACGGGCGTTGCAGTTGGGCCCTACTCGATACTATTATTTGGGGGAGATGATGGCTCAACTTTTCACAAGGCGGAAGAATTGATTTTTGCGATCAACCATGAAAAAGACGAAAACAGGAAGGTCGAACTTACTGCTGAAAAGATAAAGGTGCAGTCAAAGCACCCGGGCTTTTGCAGGCAAGTGCTTTTGTATGATACAAAGAAAGATCAATGGCAAGTCGTTAGTTGCATCCCTTACGATGCACCTGTGACGACAACGGCCGTACAATGGAAGGATAAAATCTTTATTCCCGGCGGCGAGATAAGGGCCGGAGTTCGGACGCCTCAAATCCTGGCAGCAAAAACTATAATCAAATGAATGTAGTGGAAACCCAAGCAGTCAAGGTTAGTGGGGCCAGGAAGGCTCTTCCCGGGAATGGATATGCCTGGGTGGTTGTCGCCTTGCTCTGGGTGGTTGCACTCTTAAATTACATGGACCGCCAAATGCTTTCTACCATGAAGCCGTCCATGCAGGTGGATATACATGAATTGCAGTCCGCTACCAACTTTGGCTACCTGATGGGTATATTTCTTTGGATCTATGGCTTAATGAGTCCCATATCAGGCATCATTGCAGACAAAGTCAATCGCAAATGGCTCATTGTTGCCAGTCTTTTTGTTTGGAGTGGAGTGACGTATGGAATGGGTTATGCCGCCACGTATCACCAGCTTTATTGGTTGAGAGCAACGATGGGAATAAGCGAAGCGCTTTATATTCCTGCCGGACTCTCTTTGATTGCTGATTACCATTCAGACAAGACAAGATCATTGGCGGTAGGTATTCATATGACAGGCCTTTATGTGGGGCA
>DATDNL010000102.1:0-11420 GCA_036518315.1 Flavisolibacter sp.
CTTTACCGAAAGCGGTTGCTCCCACCTGGAAGCTTTGCCAACCATCGGCGCCAAAGGCATAATATTGATTGCTCCACTCGAAGGTTTGCAGGAGTTCTTCTCCGTATAGATCTTCCCTTCCAAAGTAAGGACGGAATTGGCCGATTTGCAGGTTGAGGTAGTTGTTGAAATGATATTTGGCGAACGCATTTTCCACCACCTTGTTTGAGGGATTGCCAATAAAGTCGGTGAGGTTGAGGGATAAGGCGGCGTCGGCCCGGGATGTCAGTTGTGCCTTTGCCAGTATCCTGGCACGACGCAGGGTAAACGAGGAGGTGGAATAGCCGGTTTCTTCGGTATGGTATCTTCCATTGATATCGACGTCCTTATCGAAGGATTGAGTGAAGCGCCCTATCAGCATCCCAGCGATGACCACTCTTCTTTCCTTTTTATCTGAGCTGTCCTTGTTTTGTGCCTTTAGTAACTGCTGCTGTGTGTTTGTTTGTGCAAATGCGAAAGAAGAATACAATAGTGCAGTCAAAACCAGTCCACTGATTCGAATTTCCATAAGTTCCTAATTCGGGCGACAAAGGTGTTAATCGTAAAGAATTGATACCATGACCTTCATCACACCTATAGAAATTTTAATCATGTGTTACATGTTTTAACATTAATGACCTCGTACATAAGGTTTTGTCCCTCCGAATAAAATCATCCGGAGTTATGACGATAGTCAAGAAAACGGTTGTTTAAACTGTTGAGATTTACAAGGTTATTAAGCACGGATTTAATAACCCTTCTTTCAAAGAGCTTGCAGAGAAATGAGACGGAAGTAATGAAGGCGACGGTTGGTGCTATATCTTTTAGAACAAAGATTAGTAGTAGAAAAATAGATTGGGACAAACTGAATAACAACCGTAACCTGCCTGGTCGCTTCCTTCGATTGAATATGATTACCGGTACGTTGAGGTAGCGATCGTAATTGCCAGGGCTGCGAGGTTACAGTTTCTCCCCTCACTTAAAATTTAAAACCAGAACAATGACAACATTGGTACCGCCCAAAACAAGTAAGGATTCGGCTCTTGCTTTGGCTTATAAAAAATCGCTGATCAAAGATGTAGAAGTTTGGGTCAATTCAATTGCTGAACGGACAAAGCCGGATAATATTTACTGGTGCGACGGATCGAAAGACGAGTATAAACAGTTTTGCGATCTTTTAGTGGATAAGGGAACCTTCATCCGTTTGAACGAGGAAAAGAGGCCAAATAGTTTCGCCTGCTTCAGCGATCCGAGTGACGTAGCGAGAGTGGAAGACAAAACGTTTATCTGCAGCCGCCGCAAAGAAGATGCAGGTCCCACCAATAACTGGATGGAGCCCGGGAAGATGAAGGACATTTTGAATGATCTATTGGAAGGTTCAATGAAGGGGAGGACTTTGTATGTTATTCCGTTCTGCATGGGCCCCATAGGATCTCCTTATTCAAGGTATGGCGTGCAGATAACCGACTCGGAATACGTGCTGGTGAACATGCATATTATGACGAGGATGGGTGATGAGGTTCTACCCTATATAAGTAACGCGGATTATGTAAAATGCATTCATACGGTTGGTGCCCCGTTAACGGAAGGGCAGGTGGATTCAACATGGCCCTGCAACCCGACGGTAAAATACATTTCGCATTTCCCTGAAGAAAGAATGGTGATTTCATACGGTAGTGGGTATGGTGGCAATGCATTAATGGGTAAGAAGTGTTTTGCGCTACGCATCGCGTCAGTGCTGGCACGTGAAGAAGGCTGGCTGGCTGAACATATGTTACTCATGGGAGTGGAGTCACCCAAGCAAGAAAAGACCTATTTGGCCGCCGCTTTCCCCAGTGCTTGTGGGAAGACCAACTTCGCCATGCTGATACCACCGAAGGAAATGGAAGGCTGGAAAATCAGTACGGTAGGTGACGACATTGCGTGGATACATAAAACAGCAGATGGCCACTTACATGCTATCAATCCAGAAGCGGGTTATTTTGGAGTGGCGCCGGGCACGAACTATAAGACGAATCCGAATGCCATGGAAACGATTCGTGCCAATGCGATCTTCACCAATGTTGCCCTGACAGAAGACGGCGATGTGTGGTGGGAAGGAATGACAAGAGAGATTCCTGATAACCTGGTTGACTGGCATGGTCAGCCTTATGATAAAACAAGTGGCAGACCCGCCGCGCATCCTAACTCAAGGTTTACGGCACCTGCCTACCAGAATCCGGCCATTGATGAAAAATGGGATGACCCTGCTGGTGTGCCTGTAGAAGGCTTCATATTTGGTGGACGTCGAAGTACAACCGTTCCGCTGGTATGTCAATCGTTCAACTGGAACTTTGGCGTGTATACCGCTTCGACCATGGGTAGTGAAATGACAGCTGCTGCTTTTGGCGAGATTGGAAAGGTGAGGAGAGATCCTTATGCCATGTTGCCTTTCCTTGGCTATAACATTGGAGATTATATCAACCACTGGCTCCAGTTTGGCCGTGATCTTCCAAACGCTCCTAGGATTTTCTCTGTAAACTGGTTTAGAAAAGATGATAGTGGAGAATTTATATGGCCGGGTTTCGGACAGAACATGCGCGTGTTGAAATGGATCGTGCAAAGAATTAAGGGTTGTGCTTATGCCGTGGAAAGCCCGATTGGATGGGTGCCACGCTACGAGGATATGGATTGGACAGGGCTTGACTTCAGCAAGGAAGATTTTGTTGACATCATGACCATCCATCGTGAGCCATGGAAACAAGAGTTACTATCTCATGAGAAACTGTTCGAGAAATTCTATGATAAATTACCCAAAGAGTTTTTCTTCTTAAGAGAACTGTTGCTGTCTTCCTTGTGGCGTTCACCTGAGCATTGGGGGCAACAACCGGAACTTGAGTAAACTGGTCGCAACAGGCAGTATCAATGGACGGAGGTTAAGTATAGCTGCCTGTTGCTTTTTTTTGCACAGGTGACTTGCCGGCGGAGGTTGGCAAATTTTCGTTGAACATAGTCAGAGCGCGAGCCAGGAACATTGTAAGACCGACAGGCAGGTTATTCATTGAAAATCGTTGACCCATGAAATGGTTTATTGAGCTTTTTACCAATCACGGTTCCGTTGCGTTTACGGTATTGGTTTATGCACTTGTCATAGCCTCGGGCGTGATGTTGGGTAAGCTTAGTTATAAGGGAGTAAGCTTTGGAATTGCGTGCGTGCTGTTCACTGGTATCCTCGCAGGGCACTTGGGGTTTACGATCGAACCGGAGATATTAGAGTTCATTCGTGAGTTTGGGTTGATATTATTTGTGTACACAATGGGCCTGCAGGTGGGACCCGGTTTCTTCGCCTCACTTCAAAAGCAGGGACTGAAATTTAATCTACTGGCGGTTCTCTGCGTGGGATTGAGCGTAGTTGTGGTGATTAGTATTTTCTTTATTACGAAAATACCGATGCCTGCTTTAGTGGGAATCATGTCGGGGGCCGTAACGAATACACCGGGGCTGGGTGCAGCGCAACAGACACTGAAGGACCTTTCCGACGTACATCCTGACTTACAAACGATGACGCCTATAGGAACGTTTTACGCATTAGCTTACCCCGGTGGTGTTTTGGGTATCATTCTTTCTATGATCGTGTTCAAGAGGATCTACAAGATCAACCTGGAAAAAGAAAACGAAGCGCTGATCCGGAAGAATATGGAGCAAATGCCGAGACCGGCGACTATCAACCTGCTGGTAAAGAATCCAAACATGTATGGCCGGCCCGTACAAGCGTTGTTCGATACCCTTAATACCAAATTTGTCGTGTCGAGGGTGTATCATGATAACAAGGTGGAACAGGCGAGCAAGAATACGGTGCTGAGTGAAAATGACGTCATCATGGTAGTAGCCCGTCCGAATGACTTTGACCGCCTCAAAATGATAGTAGGACAGGAGAGTCCAATGGACCTAAGCAAGATAAAGGGACCGGTGGTGGCAAAGAAGATCAGGATCACGAAACCCGATGCTTATTCGCATTCACTTGCTTACCTGAGCCCCATTGAGAACTACGGTGTAACCATAACGAGGGTGGCGAGAGCGGGTATCGAATTCATTCCCAGCGGAAGTACCCGCTTACAATTCGGCGATATTGTGACCGCGATCGGGGAAGAAACTGATTTGGAGGAGATGGTAAAGGACTTTGGTAATTCGGAAAAGAAGCTGTTGGAACCGCATGTGGCCGGTTTGTTTGTTGGCATTGCGTTGGGTGTCATTTTCGGAAGTATACCCTTCATGTTACCAGGCCTTTCTGTACCGGTGAAGCTTGGACTGGCAGGCGGACCATTGATCGTTGCCATATTTATCAGTCGGTATGCCGGGTTTATTCCTTTGACATCTTATGTTACCCAAAGTGCCAACTACATGGTGAGGGAGATCGGGATTGTACTGTTTTTGGCTAGCGTGGGCCTAAAGGCCGGGCCCGATTTCATGAAGACGCTTACTTCCTCAGAAGGACCGGTGTATTTGCTTTTGGGACTCAGCATCACCTTGATCCCTGTGCTTGTAACGGGTCTTGTTTCCAGGCTGATTTATAAACTTAACTATCTCGAGATTTGTGGATTGCTGGCCGGGGCGTCGACGGACCCTCCGGCTTTATCTTTCTCCACACAGATGACGGGGTCGGATGCACCTGCGGTCGCCTATGCAGGCGTGTATCCGCTAACCATGTTTTTAAGGATCTTGTTGCCGCAGCTCTTGTTGTTGTTGTTTGTTTAAGAATCTATACATTAAACTGCCGCAGGTGATGATCGTTATGCTTGTAGACGAATTGTCCCACCTGCTCCTTTGTCATTTTTCCAAAGAACCAGTGCTCAAAATCATGGGAATAGTTGCCGTATTCTTCGATAAGGGCAATCCATCTTCTTTTTTCTGACTCTACGTCACCGATTTCCTCCTTCACTTTGAAGGCGGTGGATGTGGGTGCACTTTTTGGGAAGGACTTGTCTTCCCGGAGAATGTTCTTCAACCCGGCCTTTCCAAACAGGCGACCCATAAAGGCGCGTTTATGAGATGTTTTGCCGAGGTAGTGTTCTTCACAGAGCACACAATGCTTCAGCATTTGGAAGATGTTCATTTGACCCCATTGTGCTTTACTGTTCTCATCAAGCATGTTGATACGGTTGATCAACTCGTTCCTGCTGGACTGGTCTAAGACTGATTTCACCTGGTTTCTTTTTAAGTGCACCCAAAATTGAAAAAGTTTAGCGTCAATTGCAAGGGTGCTTCCGCCAAATAAAGGTGTAATTGCGGCGTCCCTGCCTTCAGCATTTTTGTAATAGGGGTTAACCGTGCTAACTATTATAATAATTGGCACCTAACGGTGAGACAAGTGACAGCACATTATTGTCTTCGATGGTCTTTCTCAAGCAATAACCAGGTAGCGATTCTGACTATACCGTCGCATGTATGGGAAAGTGTCGAAACAATAAAATCTAAACTAGAGTATTATGTCTTCAAAGATTAACCGATGGCTGGCAATATTACTATTGCCTTTCATTGCGGGCTGTTACCCGAACGGAGCGGAATACACTGATGAGTTGGACCTCACTTACACCAACTATTCTGCCGATTTTAATTTTAAGGCCAAACACACCTACGCGATCCCCGACAGTGTCATAAAGATCACTGGGGAGAATTTTGACGATCCCGACGGAAATGGCAGGCCTCAATTTGTGAAATCGACTTATAGTACGACCATTCTCACAGCGCTCAAGCAAAACATGGCAGCCTACGGCTGGCAATTGGTAGACAAGAACAATAACCCCGACATGTTAGTGTTGCCTACGACTACAACGACTACTAACATCTATTATTATTACGACTGGGGATACTGGGATTGGTGGTACGGGGGTTGGTACGGCTGGTACTATCCCGGCTGGTATTATCCTCCCTATGTCACTGGTTACAGGTCAGGCTCTGTCTTCGTACAGATGGTGGACCGTTCAACGGCGACTTCAGGCAGTGACAACGTTGCCGTGGTGTGGAATATGATCGTCAATGGTCTTGCTGAAGGTGACCAGACTAATATTTCTACCCGTATTACAAATAGCATCGCCCAGGGATTTAAGCAGTCGCCTTATTTGAAAGTCAACTAAAACTTACTGTCATGAAAAAAATAATTCTTTTCTGCGTGGCCATCATGAGTCTTGGGGCTGTTTATGGGCAAGGTGGTTATGGCGCTTTGACCTATTCCATGGGTTTGCCGATGGGCGATTTGAAAACGTATGTCGACCAAACCAGTTTCAGAGGCACTAATCTCGAACTGTTCTGGCACCTAAAGAAAAATGTTGATTTAGGTGGTGAGATTGGATGGAATGTGTTTTACAAAAAAGAGGAACAAAAGACTTATACGGAAGGAACAAGATCCATTACCGGTATTCAATACAGGTATACCAATGCGGTACCGATGATTTTTGGAGCAAGGTGGAGAAAGGTCGGCGGGAAAACTCAACCCTATTTTGGAGCCGGTATCGGTACTACTTACATAAACAGGGCCACTGATTTTGGAATGTACCGGATTACCAACAATACCTGGCAGTTCTGCGCGCGACCGGAGCTGGGACTAATCTATAAGCTGAACGAGGGCAGCGCAGCAACCATCGGTGTGAAGTACTATTCCAACTTTAAGACCAATGACCTGGATGCACAAAGCTATCTTGCAGTGAACGTGGGATTTCTGTGGGGACTGTCCCATTGGTAATAAAGACTGGATTAATACTCAATAAAACTGGTCACGGGTCTTCTGCCAAACTTTCTTATAAGCAGAGGATCCGTGATTTTTTATACTCCCGTATATCATGATTATCGTTCGAGCTACCCGGAGTTTTGGTGTGAGATGGTTCAAAGCCTGATCCTATAACTTGCGTCTAACTTCACAAAAAAGCCATCTCCCCAATTATAATCGCCGAGATACTCTTTATTGCGTTCTTTTCCGAACCTCAGTTTCCGCAAAATACCATAGCCTGCTTCGCCGGTTAACACGACATGCTTTGAAAGGTAGCAGTCCAGGAAGCCGCTTAGTTGATTATCATCGATACGGAGGTAATTGCCATTGCTCATCCTGTAAGAGTTCGTGATCGCCCGAAACGTTCCACCAGTGTAGAAGTGAGAATTGAGTTTGTGTTCAAAGGTTAACCTCCCGGGCAAAACGCCAAAAAGGTTATTGCGCGGATCGATCCGCCAATCGATGCCAGCAAGGGGAATGATAAACAAACCGAAGAACTCCCTGTTGGCGTAAACACCGAATTTATATTTAAGCGTTTCTGTTTTTTTGTATGTAGCAAGTAGAACACCACCAAATTGGAAACTGTTATCGAACTTAAGGTCTTCGCTATTGATCCTGGGAATCGCGGAGACGGTTAAGAACCAGTGTTGCTTATCAACGGGGAAGAGGGCGCTTAAGGCCAGGGCTACACTGCTTACTGTTGGAAGGTAGGACTTGTCTGAAGCGGAATCGATGTTCCAGTTTTCGTACACAGGACTTATTACAAACAAGCTGTTGTTCTTTAGTTTCAAAGGGAGATCCGGACCTATATAAAGATGACTGAATGGCGTTCCACTTCCCGAATTATTCTTGAAGGCATAGGTATACCTGGCATGAAATGGATCCACGTAGGGTTGTGTAATGCCCTCATAGGCCCATAAAATTGCAAGTGCGAGGAGCAAACGTCTCATAATGGCAGTTTAGGTTTTGTGGAACGTCTCGACGTATAAAAGGCAAATGACCTGCTTATACACGACGTACATTCTCCAATGCAAATTACAAGTGTTAGGGAAATAACCGTAGCGGAAGTGCCCGGATTTTGTGGAGTAATAGAAATAGTCCTCTTTCCTCCCGGGCGGGTAAAGATTAGATCAGTAGCGAGGATTGGGAGCGACAACTTTATTGCAGGCAATAAAGTTTCTTGTTCGTCTCAATTTCCTGTAGTACCCAATCTAAAGCGTTGTAATAACCGGACCACAATACTTCATCCTGGTGGTCCTCAGTTTCCATTTGCTGGCGTTTAGCAAATTCCTTTTGTTCGGCAATACTTTGCTTCAAAAGTTCGATCTCACTTATCATGGGACCCTCAATAAAGCCGCCTTCTATAAATGATTTCATGAGAGCAAGATAGGGAATAATCATTCCGTGAAGAATGACGAAGTTTTTATTTGCAGAAGTTTTTTTGTTATAGTATGATGCACGTTTAAACATTGAAAACAGCATAGTCCAAAGGGCTGTTTGCCGATCATCAAATGCTACAAACAGACCGTGGATTTTACAATGGATCTTCTCCTCGGAATAGCTTTCGTTTCTTGTGGACAATTGAAAGATGACGGACGTTTCTAATTTGCATTAAATAACATTGTCTACAACGAAAATTAACTTGCGTCAGCACAAAATAGAAGGGGCTGTCTTAATTTCATTAAGGAAAACAAACCATGATGAAGCTGAAGAGAATTTCTGTTGTCGTTTCCCTTTTAGCGCTTCTTGCTGGAGCGGTCTCATTTGTGGTTTCAGAGCGCAATAAGCTTTACATCTTCAACTATGAAAATGTACTGGGTACATCAATGGAGATCAAGATCTCAGCCGATGGTGAAGAAAATGCGATAGAGGCGGAAGAACTTGCGCTTACTGAAGTGGACAGGTTAAATAAAATTCTTAGTGGTTACGATTCTTCGAGTGAATTCAGGAAGTGGTTGAATGCGGGGAAAAAACCTTTAGCAGTATCGCGGGAACTATTTGATGTGTTATCCTTATTTGACCAGTGGCGCGTGAAAAGCAACGGTGCTTTGGATGCATCGGCAGAAACCATAAGCGAAGTTTGGCGTGACGCTGCAAAGCAGAACAGGGTTCCTTCGAACATCGAGATCAGCAAGGCACTTAGGACAGTTCATCAACAGCATTATATACTAAACCCTCAAAGTCATACAGCGCAGCGCATTAGCGATGCTCCATTAGTTCTAAATTCTTTTGCGAAAACTTTCATAATGGATAAGGCTGTAAATACTGCTTTGTCTGTACAGGGTGTAAAAGCCGTTGTATTGAACATTGGTGGCGATATCATCGTTCGCGGTCGGCATTTGGAGCAGGTACAGGTAAGCGATCCAAAGGCCGACGCAGAGAATGATCCGCCGATCGCACGTGTGCTTTTAGACAATAAGACTATAGCCACCAGTGGCAACTATCGCCGCGGAGTGATGATCAATGGTAAGTGGTATTCACACATTGTGAATCCTCGAACCGGTCTGCCTGCCAATGAAGTGATTAGTGCTACTGTTGTGGCGAACAATGCAATAGACGCAGGGGCCCTTGCCACGGCGTTGAATGTTTTGAGCCCGAAGGACGGTAGGAACCTGGTTGCATCTGTTCCAGGAGCCGAGTACCTGCTTGTGACTGCAGGGGGAGAAAGAATTCAGAGTGAGGGTTGGGTTAAAATTGCCATGCAAGAAGAAACGCAAGTTGTTCAAAACGTCGTTACTACTAATAAGGACAAGACCTGGGATCCGAATTACGAGCTGGCGATCAATCTCGAATTAGCTACCATAGAGGGGATGCGCGTTCGTCGTCCCTTCGTTGCCGTTTGGGTGGTTGATGAAAAGAAGAACCCGTTAAGACAGATAGCTTTGTGGTACAATAAGCCACGTTGGTTAAACGAAATGCGTTACTGGTATTCGACCTATTATGATAAGTTTTCTGCAGGTGCCGGTAACATCAGTTCTACTACAAGTGCTACAAGATCGCCGGGCAAGTATACTCTCAAATGGGATGGGAAGGATGACAACGGCAATTACGTGAAGCAGGGTAAATACACTATGTACATTGAAGTCGCTCGCGAGCACGGCACCCATCAATTGATCACGCAGGAGATAGATGTCAAGAAACAGACGCACTTTGATTTAGCAGGTAATACCGAGGTAGCATCAGCCTCTTTAGACTACCGTAAGAAAGCAAATGCAAACTAATATCCAGGAAATAGGGGTAAAAGTGCAACAGGCAACAAAGCGGAAGTCCCGGTGGAAGAAGCGCACCGCTGCACTTTCCAGGTGGTTACATCTTTACTTGTCAATGGTATGTTTCGTCGTTGTGTTATTTTTTGCAGTCACAGGGCTGACTCTTAATCACACGGAATGGTTTGACGGTAAGCAAGTGGAAAAGAAATACGAGGGGAAGTTACCTGTTGCCTGGGTGAACAATGCTGATACATCCAAAGTGCAAAAGTTGGATATTGTTGAATTTTTGAGGAGCAGGTATGGCGTCAAAGGCTATGTCAGCGACTTTTTGATTGAGGATGAACAGATTTCTGTTTCTTTCAAAGGGCCGGGCTATAGCGCAGACGCTTTTGTTAAACGTAACGACGGTAGTTTGCAACTCAGTGAGCTCCGTATGGGTGTGTTTGCCGTCTTAAACGATCTTCATAAGGGGAGGGACAGTGGAAAGGGCTGGGGTTGGCTTATTGATGTTTCCGCGGTGTTACTTACGCTCGTTTCTTTAACAGGACTGCTTATGTTGCTTTTTTTGAAGAAGCGAAGACTGAACGGTTTAATCGTAACAGTCGTCGGCGGGATTATTTGTTACCTCATTTATTTGCTCTACGTGCCTTGAGATATAAGGTCTGTCACTTCACAATTCGAGCAGGGAACAATCATTACACGTTTGTGGTCCTGTTACAGATGTACCGGACCATATACTGCATCCCTGAATCCCTTATGCAGCTTTCCGTAGAATGGCATGACCTGTACAAACATGACTGCGGTAAGATCGTTCACTGGATCTACCCAGAATAAGGTACTTGCAGCGCCATCCCAAAAGAATTCACCAACCTCTCCATTGTTTTCTTCCTTCGATGCAGGCGGACGAGTACGCACAGCAAAGTCAATTCCGAAGCCTACCTGTCCTTTGCTTGGCAGCCACATACGCTTTGTGATCGTGTCGGACAAACTGCTTGTGCTCATCAACTTTACCGTCGCTGGTTTCAAAATGGTCGTTTTACCCAACTTGCCTTTGTTCAAAAGCATGCGTGCAAAGGTCATGTAATCATCAAGGGTGGAGGTCAATCCAAAGCCGCCGGGCTTCAGAGGCCAAGACTGTTGATTGAATCCATCATCCGATGCAGTAAGTTGTCCATTGTCGCTGTGATAAAGTGAAGCAAAGTTTTTTCTTTCATCCTCGGGAACTACATAGCGGGTATGATTCATTCCCAGTGGGTCGAGGATCGTTTCTTTTACATACTGGTCAAATGGCTTGCCCGAAAGGCGTTCAACAAGGTAGGCCTGCACATCTACCGAAATGCCATAAGCCCACTGAGTGCCAGGCTGAAACGCAAGCGGAAGGCTTGCCAGTTTTTTTGCCATTTCGGAAAGTGTGTTATTGCGGTTCAAAGGATCGGTTTTCTGTACCAATT
>DATDNL010000103.1:0-6835 GCA_036518315.1 Flavisolibacter sp.
AATTCTCTTCGCCATCTTTGGAAAGATAGGACAACCGGATGCGATCGCTGTTCACTTCGTCGACATTCCAAACCTGGTTATTAAAACCCTTAGGACCTCCGTGCAAATGGCTCGGGGGCATGTTTATGGCAAGTTGATAAGTGCGGCCATCTAAATTGAACCGTCCCTTGGCAATCCGGTTGGCATAGCGACCTACGATGGCACCGTGATAGGTTTCGGTCGAATCCAGGTACCCTTGTAAACTGTCAAACCCAACGACAACATCTGTCGCCTGGCCGCTCTTGTCGGGCACGATCAGGGTCACGATGCGGGCGCCATAATTGGTAATAGCAGTTTCTAAACCGTTCTTGTTTCTCAGAAAGTACAGGTTGACTTTTTCACCGTTCACCGTTTCATTAAAAGCGTCCGGATTGATTCTAGTAAGCATTCCTAAAATTACGGGCAAGCCGGAAATCGGCAAGGGGCAAATAACTTTACAACCTGGTTACAAGTTTGCCGCCACGAGTTCCTCTTTCTCTTACTTACATTTGCAGATTTAAAACGAACGATTGAAACATCTTAAGGCTTTAAATAAATATTTCTGGAAATACAGGGTACGCCTGACGATAGGAACGCTGTTTATCATCATATCTAATTACTTCAACGTACTGCAACCGCAGCTAACGGGTTTTATTATTGATTTTGTCCAACGTAAACTGCCGAACTATAAGCCGAGGCCTAAAACGCCCGCATATGATATCTCTGTCATCAAATTCATTCATTTTGTTGAAGGATTGAAGGTGACAGGCTTACAAGTTGTTGTTATTTGCGGCATTACTATTCTTGTCCTTGCCTTATTACGCGGCTTTTTTATGTTCCTGATGAGGCAAACGGTCATAGTAATGAGCCGCCATATCGAATATGATCAAAAAAATGAAGTCTTTGCCCATTACCAACAGTTGGATGCCACGTTTTACAAGACGCACAGCACTGGCGATCTTATGAGCCGAATGGCTGAAGATGTGAGCCGGGTGCGGATGTTTACCGGTCCGGCGATCATGTACCTCGTCAACTTGATTACGCTTATCTCAATGAGCGTGTTCTTTATGGTCCGGCGCGACGCTGAACTTACCCTTTATGTGCTGGCCCCATTACCGATTTTGGCAGCCACAATCTATTTCGTTAACACGATTATTCACAGAAGAAGTGAAGCGCTGCAGGCTACGCTCGGTCAACTGACAGCGAATGCGCAACAATCGTATTCCGGTATCAGGGTGATTAAATCCTTCGTGCAGGAGAACTCCACTTATGAGTTCTTTAAGGATAACAGTGAACGCTATCGCAAACAGGCTACCGACCTGGCCAAGGTGGAAGCGCTGTATTTCCCGTCAATGACATTGTTGATTGGCCTAAGCACCTTGCTTACTATAATGATAGGCGGTATTTATTATATCAATGGAGCAAAAGACATTGGACTTGACACCATCGTTGAGTTCGTGATCTATATCAATATGCTTACGTTTCCCGTGAGCGCCATTGGCTGGACAGCCAGTATGATCCAAAGAGCTTCTGCATCTCAAAAGCGACTGAATGAGTTCCTTGATACAGAACCTGGGATAAAGAATTCGGCTATCTCAAGGAAGGTAAAACTGTCAGGCGATATTAAGTTTGAGAATGTGGACTTCACCTATTCGCACACCGGTGTGAAGGCTATCAAAGACTTCAATTTACAGGTGAAGCCGGGGCAGCAGATTGCCGTAGTGGGCAGGACGGGCAGCGGTAAGACTACGCTGGCCCAACTTCTCATGCGGATGTTCGATGTCGACCTTGGAGAAATTTCTTTTGACGGGGTGAATGTCAGGGATATTGATTTAGCTGATTTGAGGAAACAAATAAGTTATGTTCCGCAGGATGGATTCTTGTTCAGTGACACTATTGAAAATAACATTGCTTTCGGCAGCAAGGAGAGGAACCTCGATAAGGTAAAATATTCGGCCGATCTTGCTGTTATTCATAAGGATATAGAAAACTTCCCCAAAGCTTATGATACTGAAATAGGTGAGCGGGGCGTCATGCTTAGCGGCGGTCAAAAGCAGCGTATTTCGATAGCCAGGGCATTGATGAAGGACGCGCCCATCCTCATACTCGACGACTGCCTGAGCGCTGTTGATGCTAAAACGGAAAAACAGATCATTGGCAATCTTAAGGAATTCCTGAAGGGGAGGACCTCCATCATGATCACACACCGCATTTTTAGTCTATTGGATTTCGATAAGATCATTGTCATGGATGAGGGCCGTATAGTAGAGGAGGGCAGGCACGAGGAGCTATTACAGAAAAAAGGTGTCTATTACTCCATGTACCAGCGGCAGCAACAGGAAGATTCTTCCAATCACCTGTAACCTTTTCCCGACGACAGCCGTTCTACCTTCAAACCATGCAATTATGAAGAAGGTAATTTCGCTGCTTTTGGCTGTTTTTTTCCTGGCCACGGGCTTCGCCCAAAAGACCATCCATGATGCTAATGCTGAACCCCGAAACGTCCCAAGTTTTCATGCTATTGAAGTTTCCGGCGGTATAAATCTTTATTTAAGTAATGGCGACGAGGGCGTTGCCGTTAGTGCCAGTAGCGTAGAGGTACGCGACCGTATTGTCACAGAAGTCAAAGATGGGGTTCTTAAGATTTACCTGGATTGGAAGAAGGGATTGAAATTCAATATGCACGGCAATAACCTGAAAGCTTATGTTTCCTACAAAACCCTGGACAGGCTCAGTGCTTCAGGCGGATCAGATGTAAAAGGAGAAGGGCTTATTAAAGCCAGTACTCTTAAAGTCAACGTTTCAGGAGGATCCGATCTTTCTGCTAAGGTGGATGTCGGCAGTTTGAGTATTGACCAATCCGGAGGGTCGGATGTGGATTTAAACGGCAGCGTCACCGATATGAGAATCGAAGCCAGTGGCGGAAGCGACTTTTCGGGATACGACCTGGTAACTGATAATTGTGTCATTCATGCCAGCGGTGGCAGCGATGTCAATATCACTGTAAACAAAGAGTTTTACGCCGAAGCCTCTGGCGCCAGCGACATAAACTGGAAAGGAAAGGCAGAAGTGAAGGGGGCCAGGGCCAGTGGAGCAGGAAGTGTGTCTCACAGATCATAAACAGCGATACGACACAAGAAAAAGGCTCTGCGTCTGCAGGGCCTTTGTTATGTAAATGATAATCATTGAGAAACTAAATAAAATTTCTTGGCTCGCTTTCATTTCACCTCTATATTTGCAACCCACATCGCGAAGTAGAGCAGCGGTAGCTCGTCGGGCTCATAACCCGAAGGTCGGGAGTTCGATCCTCCCCTTCGCAACAAAGGCCTGGATAATTATCCGGGTCTTTTTATTTCCGTATCCCAAAATCGAAGACTTCCATTCGAATACAAACCTTTTAATATATTAAGGAGAAATGTTTCGTGAATTGCCTTCATCTTCAGGACGCTTCGGTCCAAAATAGTTTGTATACTTGTTCCTTGTATAACAACCTTACCCATGAGTAATCCTGGCTCGCTTATTATCAATGCTGATGATTTCGGCTATAGCCAGGAGGTTAACGAAGCCATCTGTAAAAGCTTTGAGACAAATATTGTCAGCAGTACCACCGTTTTGGTAAATACACCGGGATTCGCAGACGCGCTCGATAAAATCAATACACATCCATTGCTGAAGAACAACGTCGGGTTGCATATCAACCTGGTGGAAGGATGCCCAGTTTCAGACCTTATTAAGAGACAAAAAAGATTTTGTGACTCATCGGGAAAGTTTGCTTACCAACGCAACGAGGCTGTGTTCCATCTTGGTGCGGAAGAAAAATTGGCGATCGGAGTGGAAATAAAGGCGCAGTTAGATCGTGCACTCAAGCAAGGTATTTCTATTACTCATGTCGATTCACACCATGGAACCCACACAGAGTGGGGAATCAGCAGAATTATTCTTGACGTGTTGAGCGATTACAAGATCAAAAAGGTTCGTATAGCAAGGAATATGGGAGCACAAAAGGGTCCTTTTAGGGAGGTTTACAAGTCTGCCTTTAATGCTTATCTCAAATTTAGGAAGTTTAAGAAGGTCGACCTGTTCGGCGACCTGGAAGATTTTATTTACACCTCCAGGCATAAAAGTTTTGCGAACAAGTCAATCGAAATTATGGTTCACCCGGTGTCAGTAGCAAACGGGACGATCAAGGATTTAGATTGCGATGACATTGTAAAGAAACTGAAGCCCATCTTGAAAGAATTTACGCTCAAAGGATATTCTGAATTGTGATAGGGGTCTATCTCATCTGGAGCTTGCCATAAGACTTAGTGAGCACCCCTTTTTAATACCCTAAATTTGGCGGCATGAAGTCAGGGTTTGTAAACATCTTTGGAAGACCGAATGCTGGTAAAAGCACACTATTAAACGCACTGATGGGAGAGAAACTGGCTATCGTTTCCCCTAAAGTGCAAACCACCCGCCACCGCATCAAGGGAATTCTTACTTCTGATCAATACCAGATCATCTTTTCTGATACGCCAGGCATCATCGATCCAAAATATAAGCTTCATGAGAAAATGATGATGGCAGTAAAGAGCGCACTGGAGGATGCAGACCTGGCTTTGTTGCTGGTTGACATTAATGAGAACTGGCAGGAAGTGGACGATATATTTTCCTCCCTTCGTTTAAAGGTGCCATCCTTGCTGATTGTGAATAAGATTGACAGTGCTGCTAAAGAGAAGCAGGAAAAAGTAATAGCATTTTTTAAAGAAAAGAGATACGCGAAGGAGATCATAATGGTGTCTGCTTTAAACGGGCAGCATGTGCAGGACCTTCTGAACAAGATCGTACAACTTTTGCCTGAGGGTGAACCGTTTTATGCCGACGATGAAATCTCTGATCTCCCAACGAAGTTTTTTGTGGCAGAGATGATCCGTGAAAAGATCTATACTTTCTTCGAGGATGAAATACCGTACCAAACGACCGTCATTGTGAACGAATTCAAACAGAAATCTTCACTTGTAAAGATCAGGGCAGAGATCATTGTTCAAAGAGAATCACAGAAGGCAATTATTATTGGCGAAGGTGGTAAGATGATCAAGCAGATTGGTTCTGATGCACGAAAGGAGATCGAACAATTCGTCGATCAGAAAGTCTTCCTGGAACTATTTGTAAAGGTGCGGCCGAAATGGAGAGAGAATGAATTGTTTTTAAAAGAATATGGATATTGATAGTGAATCGTGAATACTGAAACGGAAGGAGAAAAAGCGATCTGGATTTAGAAGTTTGTAGTGGGTAGTTGACGGGCGCTTATCGTTGCAGCGGTTCAATACAAATAGATTTACTTCATCCAAACAAATCCTTGCTTTTACCAATCTTTTTTTCTATAATTGTCCTACTCGTGAAAACTACCCCGTCATATTATCAAAGGCATCACTTTTACCTTTTTCATCTTACCTTTTTCATTTTTACCTTTTCATTTTCCCCCACTTCCACAGGGACCTTATAGGGACTTTATAGGGACCTTATAGGGACTTTACTATCTGGATAACCTAAGGATGATATAATCCAGCCATGAGGTAGCAAACAACCGTCCATATGGTTGGTAAAGGCATTCCATAACCTTGCTCTGACCATTCTAATGAACCACTTTAATTCTCGTAACTCAGTGCAGTTAACAGATTCTCGGAAGTTGTTCGCCGGTCAAATAGTTGACGACACGGCTGCCCCCGATTTTGCTTTTTAGAACTACTTTGCCTGGATGCTGTGTAGATACTTCTCCGATTAACCGGGCATCGCGTCCGTTTTCGTCATTGCGAAGTTCTTTTAGAAACTCTTCTGCAATTTCATTTTTAACGACTGCGAGGAATATCCCTTCGTTGGCAACATACAAAGGGTCGAGCCCTAGCATTTCACAGGCACCTTCAACTTGTTCGTTCAAGGGGATATCGTTCTGGTTGATGGCAAATCCCAGTCGGGTTAGTTCGGCAATTTCGTTTAACACGGAAGCAACGCCACCCCTCGTGGGATCGCGCAGGAATTTTATGTCGCTGCCGAATTTATCAAGAAGGTTTTTGATGGTGTGATTGAGAGGAGCGGTGTCGCTAAGGATATCGCTTTCAAACTCAAGTCCTCTGCGAACACTCATGATGGCGATACCGTGGGTTGCAATGTTGCCACTGATGATGATCTTATCGCCGGCCTCAATGCGGTTGTGGTGAATCTGAGCTCGCGAATGAATCAGGCCAATGCCGGAAGTATTGATGAATATTTTATCACCCTTACCTTTTTCAACAACTTTTGTATCTCCCGTTACGATCCTCGTTCCTGCTTTCTGGGCTGCCTGTTTTATGCTGGAAAGAATGGTCCAGAATTCTTCCATGCTTAGTCCTTCTTCAATTATAAAAGCTAAAGAGAGATATTGTGGTATCGCGCCACACATTGCGAGGTCATTCACGGTTCCATTTATTGCCAATTCGCCAATGTTTCCACCAGGGAAAAAGGCCGGGGTAATCACATAACTGTCGGTGCTGAATGCTACTTTTCCATTTAACTGGAATGATGCCCCGTCGTGTTGCTGGTCGAGCAAATCATTCTTCAATAAATCAAATACACCCGTTTGAAGAAGCTTGTGGGTGAGCAATCCACCACTTCCATGGCCAATGGTGATCACGTCGAAATCAAATTTGGGCATGGGACACGATAATTGCATATCAAGCTGTTATTTCTGTGTTCGTCGATGAATAATGATAGTAGGCTGCACATGCGCCTTCGCTGCTCACCATTGGCGCCCCGAGCGGATGCTCCGGTTTGCACTTCGTTCCAAAATTGGGACATT
>DATDNL010000104.1:0-2838 GCA_036518315.1 Flavisolibacter sp.
GCTCATTTTCAGCAATGTAATACGGGACATGGGGAAGAGTTTTCAGAGTTGAAGTCCTATTTGTTGAGCAAGCTTCTTTGGAACCCGACTGCGAATGCCGATAGCATTATCAATGATTTTATGCAAGGGTATTACGGCAAAGCTGCTCCCTATGTACGTGCATACTTTGACCGGTTGCACGAGCAGGCCCGCCTTTCGAAACAGGGACTGGACATCTATGGCACACCCGTATGGAATGCGAAGACTTTTCTTTCTTCCGAAAATATCAGAGAGTACAATGCCTTCTTCGACAAGGCAGAGAATGCAGTGAAAGACGACACGGCCGTTTTGGAAAGGGTAAAGATCGCGAGGCTACCGGTGCAATTCGCAGACATGGAGATAGCCAAGACTGACATGTTTGGAGAAAGGGGTTGGTATAGGATTGAAAACGGTAAGTATCTATTGCGACCGGAAAGAAAACAGTTGCTGGAGGATTTTTATAACTGCTGCAAACGAAACAATATTGTTCATTTGAATGAAACGGGACTTACAACCGATGTTTACTATGCTAACACGCTTCGATTCATCGATGTGCAGACAGAGGGCAACCTCGCCTTTCAGAAGCCTGTCACCTGTAAGCCTTTACCCGATGAGAAATATTCAGGCACGGGTCCTAATATGCTTACCAACGGGGTAAAGGGTACTGACGATTACAAAATAAATTGGCTGGGCTGGCAGGGTACTGATGTAGAGATCATGATTGACCTGCAGAAGAAAGTGCCCGTCAAAGAAATTACGTTGAGCAGTCTGCAGTTTCCGAAATCGTGGATACTCCATCCTTTACGCGTAGCTTGTTTTATAAGTGATGATGGAATCAACTTCGAGAACAAAGGAGTGGTTGCCTCCAACGCAGACCTCACAAAAGAGGAGCAGATGAAAGATTTCAGCTTTGCAGTTGCAGGTGTGAGCCCAAGGTATATAAAGCTGGTAGTCGAGGCCACCAAAACATTGCCCGCCTGGCATAACTATGCCGGTAACAAGTCCTGGGTATTCCTGGACGAAGTGATTGTGAGGTGAATCCTATTATCTTAACTACATAGAAGCAAACCAGGGATCATTCATGCTGGTTGATTAAAACGAAGCTACTCATGTACTATTACCATAAACATGTCCCGGTAACAATCTTATTTCTGCTTGTCGCGTTTACGGCGTTTTGCCAATCCTCCTTTCCATACAAGAATCCGAAGCTGCCGGTAGAGCAAAGAGTAAACGACCTGTTGAAGCGGATGACCATTGAAGAAAAGTTCTACCAATTGTTTATGGTACCGGGTGACCTGGACGAAGGCGATACCGGAAAATACAAGCACGGAATATTTGGGCTACAAGTTCATGCCACCGCGGCCGGCGATGCTAATGGGCAAATGCTTCGCTACAATGCCAATGAGAAGAGTTTGGACCTGGTGAAGAAGATGAATTTCATCCAATCTTATTTCCTCAAAAAGACACGCCTTGGAATTCCCATTATTCCCTTCGACGAAGGCTTACACGGTGTGGTGCGTGAAGGAGCCACTTCGTTTCCACAAGCCATTGCGCTTGCGGCTACGTGGGACACAGCCTTAATGCACCGGGTGTCGATTGCTGCCGCCCTGGAGGCGAGGGCGAGAGGATTACGAGATGTGTTGTCGCCGGTTATCAACCTCGCTACCGACGTGCGGTGGGGTCGAACGGAAGAGACCTACGGTGAAGATCCTTATCTCTCTGCAGCTATGGGCGTTGCTTTTGTCAAGGGGTTCGAGGAGAATGGTGTGATCACTACACCCAAACATTTTGTTGCCAATGTAGGTGATGGCGGCAGGGATAGTTACCCTATTCATTACAGCGAACGGTTTTTAGACGAGACCTATTTTGTTCCATTCAAAGCCTGCGTACAAGAAGGGAAGGCGCGTTCGATCATGACCGCGTACAATTCTCTGAATGGTATTGCTTGTTCGTCCAATAAATGGTTGCTAACGGAGAAACTGAAGAAGCAATGGGGTTTTAATGGCTTTGTCATTTCGGATGCGAATGCTGTAGGTGGGGAAGTCGTCCTGCATAATACGGCTGACAGTTATGCCACTGCCGGCGAGCATGCCATCAACGCGGGTCTGGATGTAATTTTTCAAACCGATTATGCCCATGCACAATTGTTTCTTCCTGCTTTTCTAAATAAGAAGATCAACTCACAGCGATTGGATGATGCAGTGCGTAGAGTTTTGCGAGCCAAATTTGAACTGGGTCTTTTCGAACATCCTTACGTTGATGAACAATCGGCAAAAAAAGTGTTTGCAGATACCACCAGTCGATGGCTGGCGAAGAAGGCTGCGCAGGAGTCGATTGTTTTGTTGAAAAACAAGGATCAACTTTTGCCCTTGCAGCGCACTACTCGAACCATTGCGGTTATCGGCGATGATGCCGTGGCGGCAAGGTTAGGGGGATACAGCGGGCCCGGTAACAACAAGATCTCCATTTTGGAAGGGATAAGAAATAAGGTTGGTAATAGCTCAACCATCTTGTACTCTGAGGGGGCTTCCGTTTTATCAAAAGACTGGGAAGTAGTGCCGGCAAATTATCTCACGCATGACGGTCAACGGGGTCTTCGTGGCGCCTACTATGACAACATTCATTTCGATGGAACCCCGGCGGTCGTGCGCACTGACAACACAATTGATTATTCATGGACACTTTTTGGGCCGGATAGTAAGTTGTCCAACAATTGGTATTCGGTGCGCTGGACCGGTGAACTGGTATCTCCAAAAGCGGGGACGTTCAAGATCGGGCTGAAAGGCAATGATGGGTTTCGCCTGTATATCGATGACCGCT
>DATDNL010000105.1:0-7928 GCA_036518315.1 Flavisolibacter sp.
AACCGATACAGCTAACCATTTTCGAATGAAAAATGGCCCTATCATTCTTTTTTTGCCGGTTAAAGAGCTATAAATGCAAACAGCTATAATAATGCCCATTGGCGATCGAAGAAATTATAAGTTGTTGGATTTCTTTTCCAGGATCGAGGAGATTCTTCTTAGTTCTTCCTCTTTTAACTCAATGGACAGTGCTTGTTCAGCAATAATTTTTTTCAGGCGACCATTCTCTTCGGCCAACATCATGGTCTCGGATTTTACTGCAGTAGGGTCCAGGCCCTTTTTCTGAAAACTCTTTTTCCACCGGGCAAAGACACTGTAGGAAATATTATAGTGCCGCAAGATGTTACTGGTTCCTTTTTGACCGGCCTGGTGCAAAATGTTCAGTTTTTCTTCATCGCTAAATTTTCTTCTTTGAGCGGCCATAAACTGTCGGTTTTAAAATCATAAACACCCTTCACATTTCACGATTACCCTAATTCTTCTTTACGTTTTCAACTGTTCTGTGAACACTTCGATTGGTTTCGTTCTTTTATTTGAAGACGCATAACGACGCTATTGGTAGGACCCGATTCCAAGTCCTATATTGATTGATAAATGCGTCCAGTTATCGATGTTGGCTGTTTCGATCTTGTTGGTTGACCAATTGTAACCCACTGAAACAAGTCCCTTCATGGGCGATTCCTTACCGAAATGAATGATAGTACCGATTTCCGGGCGAGCCACAAAGCCCCAATTGTTTTCAGTAAGTTGATAAATGTTGAAATAGGTATTGCTTTCCTGGTACTGTGTGCCCAGTCCTACACCAAGATAAGGCTGGAACAAAAAAATTTTTGAATTGAAGTAATAATGGGAAGTAAGTGTAATCGGCACTGTGTATACCTGGCGAATCATGTCCGTAGTGACAGCGGTAGAGCGGCTGGGAGAATAATAGGTTTTGGTAGGAAAGTCCTCATCAAATGCGTTCCAACTGGCAGCCATGCCGATGGACAGATTTTTGCTCAGCATTCTCCTGTATTCGAGCCTCCATCCACTGAGACTGTTCTTCGTAAGGTATTTATTGTCGGTGGGTATGGACATCTCCCAGGAAAAGGCAGTAAAATCCTTTGGCATGAGCGAAGCTTTCGGCTGGATCTCCTGGCCATTTACACTAGCACAAACACCTAAACCGGTCAAAAAAACAAACAGGATATATGCTACACTGCTTTTCATATTGAATCGTTTAATAGAACTCTTTGTCTGAGCATTAAATAATATTATTGTTTCTTCAACAGGGGGCTTTGAGTAAAGGCCTGGTTGATCGCCGTTACACCACGTTGAACATTCGCATCGAGGTTATCACCTACAGCACCGCCCATGAGACCAAGCCAAACAACGCGAAGGTTCTGATCCCTTGATGCATTCTTGAGATCTGCCATCGTTACTATTACAGAGCCACTCGTGATAGAATAGGCATAGGCCCAGGGGTAATAGTAAGGATAGTACCAGCCCCAATACCAGGGATCCCACCAACCATACCAGTAGTCCCACCAGCCGCCATAAACAACACTCACCGTCGTGTTTTTTAGTACTCCCATGTTAATACCAAGATCGGGCTTGCTACCCTTGGGCACGAATGTGTATCCAAGTGCGTTCATATTTTGCTTAACTGCGTTTACCAATTGTTGAGAACTGGAATTATGAACAATAGTATCGGTAACTACGTCTGAATGATAAGCGACCGTGTCGGAAATGTAATAGGTACTGTAGGAAGAAAAGTTCCTGCTGGAATCAGTTTTGGTGACTACTACAAAATCGGTGGACAGTTGATCAAAGTTTGGAGATTTCAAGCATCCTTCCTGCGAGACCATCAAAAGCAAACCGAAAGGAAGTAAGAGTCTTTTCATGTCAACAACAATTTTGATGTATATCAACAATTTTCCGGATCATCGACTAGATTCAAGCAAAGCTTAACCAGCAGTATTTACTGACTATTGACTGACACGTTCCAAAAGCTGGTTCCGCCATTAATCAAAGCCCCGGGCGCGCCGAAAAGGGCGAAAGAATCTCAATGGAAATAAGAACAAATTTTTCGACACCGGGCATGACTTTTCAGCCTGGAGGAATGGACATTTGAGAAGCTCCGATGCCTGGAGCCGAACATCATTGGAAGAGTTTGGCTTTGGAACCAAACCTGAAAACAAGGCCTCCCAATGCACTTAACTGGAAGGTATAGGTGTAACCGACGATATTGTCAGAAAGCCCGGGAACTGTCAAACCTTTATTTAGGGGATGGGTCGAGAAAAGGCCATTTATTTTCAGCGTGACGCCTACCCTGCCCCTAGTAAAAAGTGTATATCCGCCCCTGACTGCCCATGCAAAACGAGTTCGCACATCTGTTGTACGGGTGGAGTCGGAAAACTTATAAATACCTGCACCGAGGTGGGTCGCGAAATTCAATTCCGAATTTTTAAATGGGACGAGGGCAGTTCCGCCAAGAAGCAGCCACGCTACCCTGATATTGAGCGCTAAAGGATGGTCTGCACCAGCGTAATGCAATTGTACGGGCATTGATTCATTTTGTCGCAAATAAGAAATACCTGCGGAGAAAAGGCGATCCACTTTATATTCAAGGTCGAAGCCGTATTGCAAGCCCTGGTCAATTGTAGCATCGTAATAGTGGCCGCTGTCGCGAAAGGATGTAAAGGAATAGCCCGAAACATAACCGGCATAGGGAGTAAAAAGGATCTGCCCCCTGCAAGAGAGGCTGACAACGAATACAAGAAGAAAGAATACCGTTGTTTTCATACATCCGCGTATTCATTATTTGGTAATTGCCACCCGACGGTCATCCAGGTCAATAATTTTATAACTCCAACAATTCACGCCGTTAGCCGCCATTTACCCGGATCAACCTACCTGGCCAAAACGGCTCCACTTTCGAGCGCATCAACAAGGAAGCTAGTCTGCTTTAAAACACCCCATCCACGTTTCGTTACTGTATCAATTGAATAGAATCGGCGAATTGTTATAATTGTACGCGCTTAGAGCAGATGAATGACAAATTGAGATTTGACGATCGGGATAATGCACACCAGGCGTGGGGAAACGGCAAGTGTTGGGGTTGGTTATTGAACTGAAACCTTAATCGACTATCCGCCGGGTCCGTCTGGCAAGCAAACTCGTAGAATCTAAAATAATGGCAGCAACGCTTTCGACCGCCCCTCGATCCTCCAATGCCCCCGACCGCTTACCCTTTCAAAAGAAGGGGCTACAGGTCCAACCAGAGAGACGGGTCGGGCCTGTAATTCGCCCCCTGAATAACCAAATCACTATGAAAAAACGGATTGCAATAATAAAGTTAGATGAGGAAAAACCGGGTCCCAAATAAGGAAACGACTCACAATTCAATTGTTATAACTATTAGCACAGATAGATTCAAATACTAACTATCTCCTTCAATTGTTGGCTTTTAAGTAAAAATGGAGGCCAGCAAGCATTTCCTTTCCGCAGTTGCAACCAATATCTATATGATGAGCTCCCCTTTTGAATTACAACTGCTTTTGAATTATAGCCGCGTTGATGCTTTATACCCGGAAGCACTGTCTATTTAGCGGCCTGGCTCTTTCCAGCCCCTACCGGTATGGTGATTGTCGCCATCCATGATGTATTTGCTTGTGTGCCGTCATGCACTTTATCGACGTCAGTCAGTCCATATACGTACCTGACACCAATACCCATACTTCTTCTATCGGTTCCGAAGCGGTAAAACAGCCCGCCTGCCAAACAAAAATCAAGGCGATTGATCTGTTCATTAAGCTTGATGGAATACTGCAATTCACTCCCGTTCACATCAGAGGAAAAAACGTCTTTTGATTTAAACATAAGATCGGGCTGAATACCTGCGTCAAGGAAGAAATGAGGTGACAGAGTGTAACGACCCGTTAGAACCACATTAAAGGATCTAATGATCCTTTCTACGGAACCATTTTCGAAGAGATAATTCAGACTGTCGTTACCTACAGGATAAGGCTTTATATTCTCACCTCCCAGAGAACCTTTGGCGGTAAGTTCGAGGTGAATATGAAATTTCTTTTCCGGATGAATGTTGAAATACAGGCCGAGGTTAAATCCTGAGCGATATTCGCTATTTGAATTGGTGAGGTTTGACAATACAGGTCCGCCCACCAGCCCGAACTCCATTGTTCCTGTGTTCAATTTATCTCCAAACAATAAAGCAATAATAAGCTGTGATCTTGCCGAAAGGCTGATGGAAGTCAAAAGCAGTAAGGTAAAAGCCCGTTTCATTTGAGATTAGTTTAATTAAGCCGTTCATTTGGTTTTGCGACAATAAAGTTTTACAATCACACCCGTTCCAACTTCAAATTGATAGGCTATAGGGAAGTTAATGTTGGCGGTATTTAGTCCGTAGATATCTGCAGGGGGAAGCCCCTCGTTCATTACGAAAAAGGAGGTCCACTGGGTTTGAACCCTGACTCCTACCCGGTCGGAAATCCAATATTTTCCGCCGAGCCGCACAGCCCATGCAAATTTTGTGACAGAGCTATTGATGGCATTGCCAGGGAAATTGATGTTTTCAAGAACGACGCCTGTAAAAAGACTGCCAAAGGCCTGGAACTTTTTTGTACCAGGCTGCAAATAGACGTTGATACCCGGGAGAATATAGTTCAAAGCGAGGTTGAAATTTAGCTGCTTGAGGGGATCGGATTTGCTTTGCTGAACAGCATGGGTTGATCGACGTAAGTACATTGCCTCAATACCATACTTGTCAGAAATCATGTATTCGATGCCTCCACCGACCTGAAGGCCGTCATTCGTTTTGCCATGCAGATAATCTGAACTTCCATACTGGGAATTATATCCACCCGTTAAAACGTAACTACCATAGCCATTCAACACTATCTTTTGCCCGTTAGCAATATCCATCAGTGCCAGGGCATTTATTGCCGTCAGCAAAAACATTTTCCAGGCAAGGCGAATCAGTTTCATGGCGGTTATTTTAGACGGTTAGCACCATAGCCTAATTACTGTTACTCTCTTTATTTTCCAAGCCTCATAGTTATGCCACTTCCCAGGCCAAATTGGTAAATGCCAGAATAGCTGTTTAGACCATAATTATTTGCAACAGTTCCGGTATATAGATCTGTCCCGGTACCGCGAATAACTGTTAGAAATTGTGCCTGGAATCTCAATCCTACTTTGTCATAGACCCAAACATTACAACCCAGGCGGGCACTCATGGAAAACTTATCTGCGGACCAGGATTTCCCCGAGGAGAAATTGCTCGCATGAAGGTGGGCCGTTCCGAGGAACAGTCCTGCATAACCTTCTACCTTTCCGCTCATGCCCGGCAAATGCCCATCGCTGCCAAACATGAATGCATCGATAGTGAGTGTAGGCGTCTCGGACTTCGTCTGGCTGTTTTCTCCTAGTTTATACGAGTAAGGTACTTCTGTGGTTTGGTGAAGGTACTGAGCTTCGAAACAATAGTTTGCCTTCATCATATATTCAAAAGCACCTCCCCACTGACCGCCACCTTTAACCGTCCCAACAAAGAAGGTATTCGGGGCGTAGCTTGACTCAAATCCATCATCAAACATATAGCCACCGTAGGCGTTCAGACGCAACCTCTGTGAAAGACCTGTAAAAGCTGTAATGCTTATTACGATGAGAAACAGAATCTTTTTCATACGCCTGGTTGAAAATGAAATCCATATCGATCATCTTGAATGCTCACGGTGTCGCAGAACTTACTGGTAACCGACCTTCACCGACAGATCCAGAGCATGTTCCTCATTATCTATGGTTTAAGACACTTCTGCTCTCCGTTTTCCGTAAGTTTTTTATGCCACGTAATGTGAACCGTATTCAGACTATGGAATCAAGGACCCAGTATATTGTCGTTGTTTAGGCTGCAGAGAATTCTGAACATTTAGCCACCAGGCGCTTTTCGGTTTTCAGATCCTCAGTTAATAAATGTTTGGCCTTTCTTAACTGCTTTTCAACTGTATCGAGGGGTCTATTAAGGGTTTGGGCGATCTGTTTTACGGTAAGCTGGTCCTGGCGAAGGACATACACTTCCCTGTAACGGGGAGGCATGCGTTGAAGGGAAGCATGCACAGACTGCTCAAGCTCTTTCATATAAATAAATTGCTCGATATTGTTCTGTTCTGTGGGTATTTTCCTCGCTGCATTCGTTAAGTGTTTTTTATAAACGGCCTTGTTACGAAAATGATTGAAAATGCGATTTCGGAGCGCCACGCATAGATAAGATGAAAGTGTATGCTTAATCTTGATGTTTAATCCACGAATGTAAATGCGCACAAAGAAATCCTGGACGATCTCCTCACAGGTTTCTTTATCGTCAATGTAGTGTGATGCGAAATTCAAAAGCGGTTCCCAATACCGTTTATACAAGTCCTGAAAAGCGAGGCTATTTTCTTCCTGGGGTAAGATCGACACCTGCAAAGGTTCAGTGGCGCCTGAAAGAGTAGTAGTAAGGCTCATATGCTAGTTTTTCGATTGTCCAAACCCTTTTAAGCGTTAGCTGTGATCTTCGATAGCGATAAAAGCATCTCAGGAAAACGCTCTGTCGTTTACAGGTAAAAGCAGCAAGGCGGTCGTTGCACTAATCAGCAGTTGACAAGAAGTATAATTATCAGCAGCAGTGAGACACAAAAGAAAGACAGGTTTTACATTTTTCCTGAGAATAAGCGGTGGATTGGGTAAAGACTTATAATAGTTAACCTGGGAAACTCTTAGGTAGAGTGTAAGTCAGAAATAAGCTCAGTAAAACAGTCTTTTTTGCGATAAACATCTAGCTTAAGTGTCGTTATAATTCTACCTCTGTAGGGGCGAAAATTTTATAATAATTGGCAATGCAAACAATGACAACAGAACACCCGACCAATTGCGCCGCTGTGACGTCTTGGTAGAGCTTAAGAAGGTAGAGTTAAACACGTTAAACACACGTTAAACGGAAGTGCGTACTACTGCCAAAACTGGTTCTTTAAATTTCCAGCGTGACGAACAGAAGGGCAAGAGAATTTCAGTCGCTAATCTATATCGTACAAGAAAATTGGAAAAATTAAGAAAGCTTAAGGATCTCGATGTAATGACGGTGCATTCGTAACATGCCCCTGTTTGCAAGTTTGTTCAAAACGCGTGAGATCACTTCGCGGGACGAATTAAATTCTTTTGCGATCTCGGTCCGGGTTATTGGAATTTTCTTTGTCCTTAAAACCTCAGAATGATATTCCAGGTAAATCATCAGTCGTTCATCCATGTTGTGGAAGACAATGTTGTCAAGAGTTTTCAAGAGCTCTTTTATTCTTTCTCTTGCGGAGTCAACAACATACTGGTACCAACTTTTATACTCTTTCATCCATTTTTCCATACAGGTTAGAGGGATTGCAAGAAACACCGTTCGTTCTGCCGCCACAACGGTTAGCTCACTTGGCTCAGGTCTATCACCATATAGCATTGTAATAATGAAAGCCTGTCCGCCTTTGACGTAGTTTACAAAGAAATAGCTGCCGTTACCATTTTCCCTCGAAACTTTCACCAAACCGTCGAATAAGATTAGAATGGACCGAATGTATTGCCCTTTGCGAAGCACGTACTCTCCTTTCTCGCAGGACTTCACTTCAGCGACCTTAACAATATCATTCACAAGCTCAATCTCAAAACCCGGAAAGCGGCTTTGAACTTCTTCAACGGTCAGTTTCATAAATTAAATTATACTATCGTTTCTTAGTCATCCTATCTAGTGCACAAGGATACGTAGCTACAGTTTTCACCAACGTGACAATTGTCACGTTCAACAATCGTATAAGGATTTATGTTTGGTCAATTCAAAACACATATAGAATGGAAGCAATTAGCGAACTAGAAATCAATATCCTGGAGCTTAGAAAGGCGGCATTGATTTA
>DATDNL010000106.1:0-5105 GCA_036518315.1 Flavisolibacter sp.
TTTTCTGAATTTCGTTATGGTGTGACTAAAGGAGGAAATGTAACCATACAGTTAGAACAAACAGGTTTTCAAGGATTTGGAAATAATCTTTGTGTAGGATTTCACAATCGCTCTTTTATCAAAGGAAAGGTGATTGAAGAAAAGTTAAACGAAGAAGTGTATAAAACATCATCGGATTTACCTGAGAATAAGCCGCAGCTGTTTACAAAGGTTGAGATTAACCCGTCCATGTGTTCAAAGGACACTGCAACGAACATCTTTACTAAAAGAGTGAATGCTTCTTGGGTAAAGAAAGAAAGAGTGTGCAAATTTCAATTCTTTATTAATGGAGATAAGAAAGCTGACAGTATAAAGGTTATCGAATCATACAATAATAAGGTCGATGAAGCCATCATGCAAGCCTTAAGGGAGAATTTCGTCTACTATCCTGCAATACAAAATGGATGGTTGGTTCCGGTACTTTGTGAACTAAAGCTGAATATAATGAAGAGCGAAGGAAAGGTGTTCATAAGCTTTGATAAGGTCAGATGAAATATCTCTTTGCAACAATGCAAAAGATTCTACTTCTTCTTTTCATCCTTTTGTCACTGGTACCAATGTTCTATATCAACCGGTGGTTTCAAAATCTTATCATACCTCGTAGGTCCATTGCCAGGCTGTTTCTATACTTCCTCGTCGTGCTCGAGTTGGTATTTATTTATACTTACCTTCTCATTATGGTTATCGCCAACTTGTTTCCCCTGCCTGTTCGTTAAACGCTTCTTATTAAATGAAAGCAAAATCACTTCCTTTCCGATTCCTTTAGTATTTTGCCCGCATGAACAATGAGGCCATCAGAAGTCTGCTGGAAGCACTTTCCCTGTCTCCCGGCAATGTACCCTTACGTTTACATGTTGCGGGCCTGATGCTCGGTGATAAAATGTATACAGAAGCGGCGGAACAATTTCAGCTTGTCCTTGAGAAAAGCTACGGCAACGAAAAGGCGCAACTCGGCCTTGCCGAAAGTTATTTTGAACTAAGGAAGTTTTCCGCAGCCTCGGTCATTTATGAGCAGATGCAGGATAAGCTTCAGCTCGAAGACCAGGTCCGTTACATCAAATGCCTGGTCAAAGAGGATGCGATGCCACAGGCAGTCGGCCTATATCAGCAGGTACTTGTTATGAATCCCGGCTTCACCGATGAGGAACTGGATGGCTTATTGAGGCAAAGATCGGCACCGCAGGGTTCAGATTTTGAAGATGAGATTCTCGAAAGCGACTCCGGGTACTTTCTTCAGAAACCTAAAGAGAAATTCAGCGATGTTGGTGGAATGAATCACGTCAAGGAAGAAATTTCCATGAAGATCATCCAACCCCTCAACAATCCTGAGCTTTATAAAGCCTATGGTAAGAAAATAGGCGGCGGTATCCTGTTGTACGGTCCTCCAGGTTGTGGTAAAACCTATATAGCCAAAGCGACTGCTGGTGAGATCAACGCTAAATTCATAAGCATTGGCTTGCACGATATACTTGACATGTGGATTGGCAACAGTGAGAAGAATTTGCACGAGGTGTTTGAATTGGCCCGGAGAAATGCCCCTTGTGTTCTGTTCTTTGACGAAGTAGATGCTATTGGGGCCAGCCGCAGCGATCTCAAACAATCCGCTATGCGCCACGTCATTAACCAGTTCCTTTCAGAACTGGATGGTGTAAATAATAGCAATGAGGGAGTATTGATCCTGGCTGCTACCAATGCACCGTGGAGCGTCGACGCGGCGTTCAGAAGGCCAGGCCGCTTTGACCGAATCATTTTCGTTGAACCACCGGACCTGCAGGCAAGAGAAGAAATTTTGAGAAGTATACTGGAGGGAAAGCCGGTGGAAGAGATAGACTTTCAAAAAATAGCAAGAGCTACAGAGAAGTTCTCCGGCGCCGATCTCAAGGCTGTCGTTGACATAACAATAGAGCAAAAATTGCGGGAAGCGATGAGCAAAGGCAGCATTCAGAAGGTAACTACAAAAGATCTCCTCAACGCCGTTAAGAAACATCGGCCCACAACATTAGAGTGGTTTGCTTCTGCGCGCAATTATGCCTTGTATTCAAACGAATCCGGTTTATACGACGATATCTTAAGATACCTGAACATCAAACACTAGAAATGGAAGCTCAGCTAATGTTGGAAAGGGCCAATATTCTATTGCAGCAAAACCGCATTTCTGATGCGGAAGCCCAAATCAGGAAAGCATTAGAACAGGAGCCTCACAACAGTCACGCGCTGGCGATGCTTTCAAGGTGCTATTTAAGCACAAGGCAGTACGAGAGAGCCATAGATACTATCAGGGATGCGATAAGTCTTGCGCCTAACGAGAGTTTTTATTTCTATCTTCTCGGCTTTGCCCAATACAAGATCAACCAAAACTTCGCAGCGATTCAGACTCTTCAGAAGGCAATTCAGTTAAATCCCTATGCTGGCGAATATTTTGGGTTACTAGCTTTTTTGTTTATCGATGAAAGGAGGTTTGAAGAAGCTCTTTCAAAAGCAAATGAAGGACTTGCACTGGAAGCTGACAACATTACCTGCCTCAATGCAAGAGCTACTGCATTGAACAAATTAAGACGCACCGGTGATGCTATCGATTCGATGAATGCCGCTCTTGCACAAGACCCGGAAAACGAAGTGACCCACAATACCGTTGGATGGAACTTATTAGAGCGAGGACGCAACAATGACGCACAGAATCATTTTATGGAGGCATTGCGTATCAATCCCGATTATTCAGGTGCAAAAGCTGGTTTGAAGGAGTCGCTAAAGTCAAAACTCTTATTGTATAAATGGTTATTGCAGTATAGTTTTTGGGTGCGTAATCAAAGTAAAACCGTGCGAGTGGCCTTGCCAATTGGGTTCTACATAGCGTTCAGGACCTTGATTGGCTTAACAGAGGGAAATGAGCATACAGAAGCCATCGCCTGGATCCTTGGTGCCATCTATCTTCTTTTCGTGTTTACCTCTTGGACGATAGGTTCAATTGCCAATTTTGTTTTACTCTTTCATCCACTTGGAAAATATTCGCTTTCCAACACCGAAAGGTGGGGAGCAATAAATACTGTGTGTGCCTTGTTGGCCGGCGTAGTTGCCATTGCATTATCAGGTTTTGGTAATGGAACTTCATATGAGACTGCAATAATACCTGTGGGGATTATCTGTATTTCTCTGGCACTTCCCCTCGGCCGTATTGAATACCCTGTCACTTTTAAAAACAAAACCTGGAAACAGAAATATGCGGTCGGCCTGATCGCGTTTGCGATCATTTCACTGTTAGTGGTCACGATTGCGCCTTCGATATTTCTTACTTTATTTTTTATTTACATTGTGGCCTTTGTCATCTATAACTGGTCAGGTGCAGTGTCAGCATGATACCAGCCATATTAAGATTGCCTGTTTTTACTTTTCTCTATCAAAGGGATAAACGTTTATTTTTGCCGACACCCAAATTCAACATCTATGTCAAATAATCTGTTACAGGGAAAGAAAGGAATTATTTTCGGTGCTTTGGATGAGAAATCAATTGCGTGGAAAACAGCTCTGGCTTGTTATGCGCAAGGTGCCCGGATCGTACTGACCAATGCGCCCGTGGCTTTGCGTATGGGTGAGATTAATAAACTTTCTGAACTCTGTGGCAATGCTCCTGTCATAGGCGCCGACGTGACCAACCTTGATGAGTTAAAACATCTCTTCGAGGAGTCTATGAAACACTTTGGCGGTAAAATAGACTTCGTCTTGCATTCCGTTGGCATGAGTATGAATATGCGTAAAGGCCATCACTATACCGAGATCAGTTACAGCTGGAATCAAAAGACACTCGATATCTCTGCCATCAGCCTTCACAAGGTCCTCCATACAGCCTGGAATCTTAATGCTCTCAGTGATTGGGGTAGCGTGGTAGCGCTCACTTATATTGCTGCCCAAAGGGTCTTCCCAGACTACAACGAAATGGCCGATGCGAAAGCGCTGTTGGAAAGTATCACGCGCAATTTCGGCTATCAATATGGAGTAAGGAATAAGGTAAGGATCAATACCATCTCCCAGTCGCCCACTAAAACTACAGCGGGTAGCGGTGTCAAAGGCTTCGACGGTTTTATGAATTTCGCCGAGCAAATGAGCCCCTTAGGTAATGCGCCAGCCGATGATTGCGCCAATTATTGCGTCACTCTTTTCAGCGATCTTACGAGGTATGTTACCATGCAAAACCTCTTCCACGATGGTGGTTTTAGCTTTACCGGTGTAACCGAAGCTGTGGTAAATAAGATGGCCTCCGAGCAACAATAGCTACCGGTTCCCTTCTTATCAAATTGCGATCACCTGGCTGAAAGCCAGTTCGGACGGGTCTGCGCTCGTAATGACGAGACGACTGATCGCCCGTGTAAATTGTCCTAAAACATTTCACGGATTGATTTTAGTCAGCATTTGTCCGTGATACTTTGCTAAGGTTTGTACATTCTATTCATCAAACCTGGTGAGATATGTACAAAATCGTCGTACTGGCCAAGCAGGTACCTGATACTCGCAACGTTGGCAAAGACGCAATGAAGGCCGATGGTACTGTAAACCGTGGAGCTCTTCCCGCAATATTTAATCCCGAAGATCTAAACGCTCTCGAACTTGCTCTAAGGATCAAGGACGACTATCCCGGCACTGTTATTACCTTGCTCACCATGGGCCCCATCCGTGCCGCAGAAATTCTCCGTGAAGGAATGTACCGCGGCGCTGATGCAGGCGTATTACTTACGGACAAAGCCTTTGCCGGGTCAGATACACTCGCTACTTCTTATGCACTCTCTAAGGCGATTCGCAAGATCGGTGACTTTGATCTCATCTTGGCCGGTCGCCAGGCCATTGATGGCGATACGGCTCAAGTTGGTCCGCAGGTGGCTGACAAACTAGGGATAACACAAATAACCTACGCTGAAGAAATTGTTTCTCTTACTGGCAAGACGATCCGTGTAAAACGCCGACTCGAAAGAGGCTTTGAAATAGTAGAGGGCCAACTGCCTTTGCTGATTACCGCCAATGGCACTGCCCCTGAATGTAGGCCCAGGAATGCCAAACGGCTCATGAAATATAAAATG
>DATDNL010000107.1:0-3206 GCA_036518315.1 Flavisolibacter sp.
TTTGCAGGTCCAAGGGTCAAAGGAATAGCTACATTTGGATTGAAAAAGACCTGAGAAGATGAGAGAAGACTATCCTATGCTCGACCTCTTTGAAAAAACACCGGACCTTGTTTGCATAGTAAACAAGGCAGGGATGTTCAAAAAAGTAAATCCTGCCGTTCTTAGAACACTTGGATATACACAGGAAGAATTATTTGCCCAGCCTGTTTCTGTTTTGATCCATCCAGACGACAGGGACATGACCGCAAAAAGAAGAACGGACCTTTTGAACGACAAGCCACTTCTTAATTTTCAAAACCGCTACATTTCAAAAAAGGGAGCCATCGTCTGGCTCGAGTGGACTTCTGTATACATTCCTGAAAAAGAAGTGGTCTTTGCCATTGCTAAAGACATCACTTCGAGGAAGATGGTGGAGATTGAGATTGAAGAGAGCTATAGAAAGTACAAAGACCTGGCTGCGCATTTCAAGCAACACGTTGAAAAAGACCGTGAATATTTTGCCACCGAACTTCATGAAGAAATTGCACAATTGGCAACCGTAGTTCGGATGCATTTCGAATCGGTGTCACGGTTCTATACCGGGACTGACCAGTCGATCAACAAATCAATTGAACATGGATTGGCGACGAGTCAATTATTAATTCAGAAGATCCGAAAGCTTTCTTATTCCATGAATCCTGCACGCATAGATGAGCTTGGGTTGGACGTAGTGCTTCTTTCCCTCTGCCAGGAGTTTTCTGCACTTACAAAGATTCCTTGCGTGTACGAGGGCCGATTCGATGAGAAAGCACTCGGTTACGAGATCAAGCTCGACCTCCTTAGGATCTGCCAGGAAGCGTTGCTAAACGTAATGCATCACGCACAGGCATCGCAGGTAAAGATCAGGCTGGAAGCAAAGAAGAGCAAGATTGAACTAACGATTACGGATAATGGTCGAGGTTTTTCACACGAAAGCAAACAAAGCTTTGGGCTGCAGAAGATGCAAGGGCGCGTGGACTCTATCAATGGTAAGATGCAGATTAAAACTGCGAGCAGCAAGGGCACGACGGTACACGTGAGTGTGGATACGGCCAAATGAAAAGGCCAGGTGCCGCCCGACCTTTCATTTACTGAACTAATCTTTTAGAAACTCCTCGTAAAGCCAAGCTGGCCATAAAGGGGAACGGTTGCCGTCGTTTCCAAATCCTGGTTGATGGTTCTGCCAAGTTTTACATAAACGTCGTTGTGTTTGAACGAATAACCAAGTTGTATTCCATAAAAGAAATGCCCGCCATCCGGAATATACCACCCCGATTGTAGGTCCGGATCATATTCTTTCGCAAGCTTACTATGTTCCAGTTGGCTTGTGATGGCTTTATCGAATCCAAACTCACCGGCGGCAAACCATTTATGTTCATAAATACCCGCGTTGGCGGAAAACTCACTGCCGAAGTCAATGATTCGAACCAGGTCATTCTGGTAACGCCGAACGATACCATTCGCTTTCACCGTCGTGAAGAAATTGCCCACATGAATTAGGTTTGCCTGGGCGCCAATGTTCGTTTTCAGATCATCAAAGAGGTTACTGCCAAACGGAACTGAAAACTCCAGGTTCAAGAGGATGGGTAGTTTACTTCTTACATGATATCCATATTCAAGACCTGCAATGGTTGCATTGTCGAAGCCGACGTTGAGACTACCAATATGTTTTTGAGATGGCGCCAGGTTCTTCCAGTTGAGAGTTTGGGCAAAGGAAGGACGGAAGAATATTGAAAGTATTGCAATCAGTATCAATAGATTTAGCTGTTTCATATTTTGGTTTTTGGTTTCCACTTTGTGGAATAGTGAATAATACTGTTTGAAGTTTATCGTAAGGAATTGAGATAGGGTAAGACAAGCGCATTTACATTGTCCCATTTGAAGTAGATCATTTCGTGCCCCGTATCTTATACTTCGGATACCTGCACGTTAACAAAAGCGGAAGCAAGTTCGTTGGCGTAGGCCTGGCCATAAGCGCTATTGTTCTCGCTATAGAGGAATAACAATTTTGTTGTGTACCTGCGAATGTTGTCGGTGAAGTCGAAGCCTTCCTTCTTTGCCGTTTCCATTAACTTGTTGAATACCGCTGCCCCTTTTCTCCAAACCGGCGACGGGCCTTCAATCCCTTCCGGGTTGTTTTTGGAATAGGTGTAAGCAGAACTTAACCCGAACTGATAATCGATGATGGCGTGATCGTTGTCGTTACCAGTAAAGAACTGGTCATGATAAAGGGCATCGTTGGTGGCCTCATCGAACAATTTGATCTTCCTGCTTCGTTCGGAATATCGTTTAACCTGGTCCCAATTAAAGCCACCGGGTTCGGCCAGCACCGCGCCCCTGATGGCATCAGGATATTTGTTGAGATAAGCGGTCGCCAGCATAGCGCCCCAGGAATGGCCGAAGAGGAAGATTTTTTGGGAAGGCGAAGTACGGTAGTGTTGTATCACGGCAGACAGGTCATCAAGCATTAGCTGAATGGTGTAACTGTCCATTGGATGGCGTTCAGAGAGACCGGAGCCCCGCTGATCGTAAAAGATTACGTAGTAATGGTTGCTTACCAGGTTTTTGATGTTCAGTGCATTACGGTAGTCGCAACCGGGGCCGCCGTGCAGATAGACCACCATCGGATCGGAAGGATCCCCGAAGGCTTCACTGTGTAGTTGGGTGCCATTGACTGAGATGCGGGGAAGATTGGGATCGAGGACAACTGTTTTTGGAACAAGAGTGCCCTCCCCTTCCGTTTTCGGATCGATTTCTTTTTTACAACTGACCAATAGAACTGCTGAGAAAAGCAGAGCCACGAGATAGAGAAGTTTCCGTTTCATAAGCTTTTTGATAGCAAATGTGGGGCGTGGCAAAGGGTGTATTCGCCCCGACTTATAAAGTGGAACCTTTTTTGCCTGTCGCATGGAACCTTGAAGCGGAAGGGAGCTATTTTCCCCGGGGAAGTGAAACCTTTTACTTTCGAGTGTCTAATCTTCTTTTACCAAATGAACATTCATTTCCTTCAAAAAGGCGGAGGGTGATTTACCGGTTATCTTTTTAAAATTGCGGTTAAAAGAAGTCTTGGAATTAAAGCCACACTTGAATGCAAGCGAGAGAAGTGTGTAGCGACTGTTTTCGGGCAAAATGGCAAGCGACTTAAACTCTTCGATTCGAAGCGAATTTATATAGTCGTAAAAACTGTT
>DATDNL010000108.1:0-2443 GCA_036518315.1 Flavisolibacter sp.
TAAGTGTATGAGACAAACAATTAATCTAAATAAAATCTTGCTGGTGGGTGCCATGACGGCGCTGATTGCTACGCCTTCATGTAAGAAGAGTTTCCTTGACGTTCCCCCGCAAGGACAGCAAGCCAGCCAGCAGTTCTGGCAATCTGAGTCGGATGCGACAAAAGCGGTGAATGCGATGTATGGTAACCTGAGGGAATGGAAGCAGGTGGCTTTTGCTCCAATAGCGATAGAAAGTCTTGGCTCGGATGATACTGAAAAAGGAAGTGATCCTTCGGACGCTACCTTCATGAATAAGTTCGACAATTTCACTGCGACGTCAACAGAAGGACAAATCCTTGATTTCTGGACGGGGCAGTACCAGGAGGTGAATCTTGCCAACCAGGTATTGGATCACGTTCCTGCCATCAATATGGATGCTACGCTAAAGGCCCGCTACATTGGAGAAGCTAAGTTTTTAAGGGCTTATGCTTATTTCCGCCTGGTTAGAGCCTTTGGAGATGTGCCTTTGCGTTTACATGTGCCGAAAGATGCGACTGAATACAATATTCCACGCACGCCCAAAGCCGAAGTATATGCGGCTATAGAACAGGATCTGACTGACGCCGCGGCTGTTCTGCCTCCCACTTATCCTTTGAAGGATATTGGTCATGCCACCAAAGGAGCGGCTCTTGCGCTACATGCGAAAGTAGCCATGTACGAAAAGAAGTGGGCGGACGTTTTGAATTATACCAACCAGGTAATCTCCTCGGGTGTGTATTCTTTATTCCCGAATTACGAACAGTTGTTCCGCATTGCGAATGAGAATAACCAGGAGTCTATTTTTGAAATACAAGCGACCTATGTTCCGGGTAATTGTGATGCCTCCAACTCACAATATTCGCAAGTGCAAGGTGTAAGAAGCGTCAACCGTGGTGGATGGGGCTTCAATGTTCCTACGACTGATCTTGCCAATTCCTATGAGGCAAACGATCCAAGGAAAGATGCGACTATTATTTTCCGCGGAGAGACAACTCCGGAAGGGGATGCGATTCCTGCTACGGTTCCAAACCCGATGTACAATCAGAAGTCTTATGTTCCGTTTACAGATCCTACCAACCAGAATTGTAACGAAGGTTCGGAACAGAACATCAGGGTGATCCGTTATGCCGAAGTATTGTTGATGAATGCAGAAGCAGCGAATGAGACAGGTAACCAGGCGCTGGCCAGGCAATCATTAAACCTGGTACGTGCAAGGGCAAGAGGTGGCAACAATGCTATCCTGCCTGATATCACCCTCACAGACCAGGCGTCGTTACGGACGGCCATCTGGGAAGAAAGGCATCATGAATTAGCTATGGAGTTTGACAGGTATTTTGATGTGATACGCCAGGGTAGAGCTGCACAAATATTCGGGCCCAAGGGATGGACAGAGAAATATACCGTATGGCCAATTCCACAAAATGAAATTGACCTGAGTGCAGGCGTATTGACTCAAAATCCTGGATTTTAATTACTAAAAAATAAACTCATTGATATGAAAAAGATAGTAGGCATAACATTGATGACGCTAGCTGGAGCGGTTGTTTTCAGCTTGTCATCCTGCTATAAAAAATTCGACCCCAAGTCGTATCAGCCGGCTTTTACCGTGAATGGTTATAGTTCGGTAGCGGAAATTGCTTCAGGGAACCTTGTTGGTTACTGGGCGTTTGATGGGAGTTACATAGATAGTGTCTCCAAAGCCGTTGCGACCAATGCAGGCACAACATTGCAAACGGGGTTTAAAGGACAGGGTGCCAGTTTTGACGTAGCCGCCAAAAGCTATATTACCACGGCCACTCCGACTGCGATAAAAAACATGTCGAGTTTTACTATTTCGTTTTGGGCAAACCCGAAGTTTGTCGATGCAGACAACGACACCAAGATTGATGGTATTCTTGGCTTCGTCAACCTTGCCAGGACAGATGACTTCTGGGGAGACATTGACTGGTTTGTTGAAAACGGGAGTACCGCTGCCTCGGCAATCATAAAGGTGCACGTCGTCGGGGGATCAAAGGATACGTGGCTGACGATTAATAACGTAAACAATTTGTTTGGCAAGTGGGCAAATCATTCTTTGACTTATGATGCCGGTACAAATACGCTTACTTATTACATCAACGGAAGTTCCGTCGCAAGTGCGACTGCCGGATGGACTGGTCCAATTCAATTTCCATCAGTCGGCCCGTTGGTTTTCGGTACAGTACAATTTATGACTAACCCAAGTTCAACTACAACTCATGGTGCAGAATCGTGGGCCAGTTATTTGACTGGTATGATGGACGAAATCAGGATATACAACAAAGCATTGAGCGCATCAGAACTGCAGGCAATGGTTGCCTTGCAGGGTAAGGGAAAATAAAATGAACTATTAATTCATCAATTGTTTATTATGAAATACAACCTCTATATTCTAGCGATTGCAGCA
>DATDNL010000109.1:0-3753 GCA_036518315.1 Flavisolibacter sp.
GCATTGAACTCGAATGTCCCTGAAACGATACCATTGGTCTTGTCCCATTTTGTAATAGTCACTGAGCCTGTATGATCTGCATTGGTGATCCATTCATTGACCGGGTTGATCTTCCTTTTCACATAATATCCAAAACTCGAACTATTAGAAGAAATATCAGTGTTTTGATTGAGCGGGTATGTGCCCGGACCCGTAATGTTTTTTACATAAAGGGTGAACTGTGACTCGGTAGGTTCCGATGCAAAGTTCTGTGCAGTGATAACAATTTCGTCCAGGTTCGAACCCGACAATTGAGCATGTAGTATCGGGGCATTGATACCGGCAAAGCTTTGTGGCACCCAGAACTGCCCGTTTAGATTAAGACCAAAGGTGTTGGCACCGGTTTGGGTAGCGTCGGGCAAAGCGTCAATAGATTTCTTGCAGCCGCTTAGTATCGTTAACGAGGCGAGAATAACAAAGATGTTTTTCATAGATATTCATTGGTTCCTCCTAATAATCGTCGAATTAGTGTTTTTATTGTGGATGCGGATTGGCTTTTAACTTTGCGGCTTCAAAAAGCAATCCATGCACACAGGCACTACCATCCAGTCTATCGAGATCTACAAACTATTTGTTGAACTTAAAGAACCATTCGTCATTTCGCTCGGTCCTCAGAACGACGTTCAGAATATCATTGTCATCATCCGCACAAAGGATGGCTGTGCCGGTTACGGCGAGTGCAGTCCTTACATGTCCATCAACGGCGAGAGCATTGACACTTGTTTCATAGTAGGACAATACCTAGGGCGTGTTTTGGTCGGTGCTAACGCGTTGGAAATAGCCCATTGCATGGAATTGATGGATAAAACCATTTATGCCAACACGAGTATTAAGAGCGCATTCGATATAGCCTTGCACGACATCGCCTCACAACATTCAGGCGTTCCTCTATATAAATTTCTTGGAGGAAACAACAACAAAGTGCTTGAGACGGATTACACCGTGAGCATTGGCGACCCCGCAAAGATGGCTTCTGATGCTGTTAAAATTGTGCAACAAGGATTTCCCGCGGTCAAGGTCAAATTGGGTGAGAAGAAGGAAAAGGATGTTCAGAGAATTGGTGCTATTCGAGACGCAATTGGCAACAAGCATCCGCTGCGTATTGATGCCAACCAGGGATGGAAGACGGCTGAGAATGCCATCGAGGTGCTGATGGCACTTGCTCCTTTCAATATCGAGTATTGCGAGGAGCCGATTTCAAGGCATCGTTTCATGGACCTGGGCAGAGTGTCTGAGGCATCACCCATACCGATTATGGCCGACGAGAGTTGCAGCGACGAGTATGATGCGGAGCGACTCATTAATCTGAATGCCTGCCAGATGTTCAATATTAAGCTTGGTAAGTCATCGGGATTTCATAAAGGACTTAAGATCGCCCGCCTCGGCGCGCAGGCCGGGATTGTGATGCAGGTAGGTGGCTTCATGGAATCGAGACTTGGTATGACTGCATCTGCACACCTTGCCTTGGCTAATGATCACATCCATCATTGCGATTTCGACACACCCCTGATGTTTACTGAAGATCCTGTAATAGGAGGAATCAACTACCTGGATAAGGGAGTGATTGAAGTGCCCGACAGCCCGGGCCTGGGAGCGGTGATTGATGAAGCCTATTTAAGGCAGGCGCCAAAGACCATTATCCAATAAAGTCTTCATTAGCCTCATATCTGACAGAACCAACGAGTTCACCCTTGTGGTAAAGAATACTTTCCCCGAGGCGGCTCATCACGTGGAATTGTTTTTTTTCTTCCTTCGACGGTTCGTGACCCAGAAACTTTATGATCAGCTCATTGATCATCCGTGCCTTCTCCATGGTCATCCGCACTAAAACGTTCTTTTCGTTCATGACATTAGATTTATAGCAAGCACAGAAGTACGAATTAAGGTTTGGAAGAGTACGGCAGGAACTAGATAAGGAGATTTGCGTCTCTAAAGTAGTTTTTTCTCTTTAAAGTCCCAGCATTTAGCGGCGTTTTTTTAGCTACTATTTTTTCACCACGGGAGCATTGTCTTTCCAACGCCATAAAAGCAAACAGGCGAAGGTCCGGTAGGGTGCCCATTTCCGGGCTATATTGGCCATTTTTTCCTTAAATTCCTTCTTGTTGCTGTCATCCAGCTTGTACAATTTCTTCATGGCCATTTGGATACCGTAGTCGTCAACCGCAAACAGGTCCTCGCGACCTAGCGTGAACATGAGCAACATCTCCACGGTCCACCGGCCGACACCTTTGATCTGTGTCAGGAGTTCAATGATCTCTTCATCGCCCATCTTCCTGAGTCTTTTATCACTGAGATCGTTGTCAATGGCAAAGCGGGCGACGTTCAGTACATAGTGGGTTTTCGCATTGCTGAGCCCGATGGTCCTCAATTGATCAAAAGGGGTCTCGACTATTTGTTGGGGTGTGGGTTCATCACCGCCATATAGTTCGAGGAACCGGTGATAGATCACCTTTGCGACTTTGGTACTGAGTTGCTGACTCATAATGGATGCACAAAGGCGCAGGCAGATATTTTTGTGCGACTTCAATTTGATTGGTTCGGAGTTGTCGATAAGCTTTGCCAGTTTCTTGTCCTTCGAAAGGTGAATGATGTAGTCCATAAAGGACACGAAGATAAAAGCAAGAACTACCATCCAAAACCAGATCTTTATGGCCGGTGGAAAGGAAATTGGTTATTACAGCTGATGGCTCCCACAGCGTTTCAGTGCCTGCTTTGAATGTTACTTATCATTCTGTGCATGGCGCCATACAGGAATCCAGGCACGTTTACATCGAGGTCGGCTTAAACTATCTTTTCGCTAATGGACTATTCAAGGAAGTCCGCATACTGGAAATGGGTTTCGGCACCGGGCTGAATGCATTTCTTACCGCCATCGAAGCAGAAAATCTAAAACAAAAGATCTACTATACAGCAGTCGAACAGTCCCCTCTTGGTGTGGACATTGTTACCACTTTAAACTATCCGGCCCACCTTGGTCACGAGAAAGTGTTTGAGCAAATACACGAATGTAACTGGGGTGGAGATGTGCGGCCTTCAGAACACTTTACGCTTCGGAAAGAAAATGTTTCATTGCAGGACTTCACAACCTCTGAACCATTCCATCTTATCTACTACGATGCTTTCGCTCCTGCAGCACAACCTGAACTTTGGACAAGGGAAATATTTGAGAAATTATTTCGTCTTCTTCATCATAACGGGCGACTGGTTACCTATTGCTCAAAAGGCGACGTAAGAAGAGCAATGCAAGCTGCGGGCTTCACTATTGAGAAATTGCCTGGGCCGCCTCGGAAGAGAGAAATATTAAGGGCAATCAAAACTTAGAGGGTTGCAATTTCTGCATTAAGAGTTCCTTTCTGCTTTTCGAAACATCAATAGTCGAGCCATCGCTCATTATCAAGTACCCTCCTTCGCCTTTAATGTATTTTTCGACCTCGTTTAAGTTCACGAGATAGCAGCGATGCACTCTAAGCATTGTGTAATCTTCCAGTAGTTCTTCTATTTCCTTTAAAGTGCGGGAAACAACAATTTTCCGTTTATTATGCAAAAACACAACAGTATAGTTGCTTTCCGATTCGCAACTGATGATAGAATCAATTGAAATCATTTGCAGTCCCTCCATAGTAGGCAATGCAATCTTAGTTACAGCGGATGGGTGTTGGATCCTTTGGAGAAGTAAGTGCAATTGCTGTTCGATTGGCTTTTGTAGCCGCTGAG
>DATDNL010000110.1:0-3219 GCA_036518315.1 Flavisolibacter sp.
TTTAATGCTTGCCAAGGTCGGTTGTCTCGACGAAGGTGACCGTACACTGATAGAGTTACAGAAAAATAAATGTAGTGCCACGTAACAGAGGCTTCAGAAGAGCGATGTTCGTCCGGCACAAACTGCAAGCCGTCACTAAGACCATAATGATAACTAAAAATAAAAATTCAGAATACTCATGGCAGATCTTTTTGAACGTCTTATGAAAAACTATGGTCCCTTGGGCCAGCACCGTGAAAGAGCTTATGGTTATTACGCATTCCCGAAATTGGAGGGTGAAATAGGAAGCCGGATGAATTTTCGTGGGAAGGAGATGATTGTATGGAGTTTAAATAATTACCTCGGGTTGGCAAACGATCCGGAAGTACGTAAGGCTGATGCGGAAGCAGCGGCGCAGTATGGATTGGCAACACCGATGGGGGCCAGGATGATGAGTGGAAACACCAACTTTCATGAACAGTTGGAAAGAGAACTGGCAGCATTTGAGCATAAAGAAGACGCCTGTCTACTGAATTATGGATACCAGGGAATGGTGAGCATAATTGATGTATTATGCGGACGCCATGACGTGATTGTTTATGATGCTGAAAGCCATGCCTGTATCATTGATGGCGTTCGTCTGCATCCGGGTCACAGGTACGTTTTCAAACACAACGATATTGAAGACTGTCAAAAGCAACTGGAAAGAGCAACCGCGTTGATCGAAAAGCAGGGTTCTGGTGGAATCCTGGTGATCACTGAAGGTGTGTTTGGAATGGCTGGCGACCAGGGAAAATTGAAAGAAATTGCCGCATTAAAAGATAAATACCAATTCCGTTTATTGGTTGATGATGCACATGGATTTGGAACACTGGGCAAAACCGGTGCGGGTGCAGGTGAAGAGCAAGGCGTACAGGATGCAATTGATTTGTATTTCTCAACGTTTGCAAAATCCATGGCATCTATTGGTGCATTCGTTGCAGGCGACAGGGCAATCATAGACTATATCCGCTGGAATATTCGCAGCCAGATTTTTGCAAAGAGCTTACCGATGCCCTTAACAATTGGAAATTTAAAGCGTCTCGAGTTGTTACGAACCAAACCGGAAATGAAGGACAAGTTGTGGAGCAACGCATTGAAACTGCAAAAGGGATTAAAGGAAAAAGGATTTGATATTGGGAAAACAGACTCAGTGGTGACACCTGTCTATATGAAGGGCGGTGTGGAAGAAGCAACTGCTATGGTTATGGACCTTCGCGAAAATTACGGTGTATTTGCATCTGTTGTGGTATATCCTGTTATTCCCAAAGGACATATTATCTACAGGCTGATCCCGACGGCCGTTCATACTGATGTCGATATTGCAGAAACCTTAAAGGCATTCGAAGCAACCAAAAAGAAATTGGATGAGGGCGCCTACAAGGTAGAAGCCATCCCCGATATGGCGGAGTACAGCGCCAAGAGGTTTGATTACATGAGCACCAAACCAAAGAACAAGTAACTACAGACATATCATTTCTTATTGAAGCCTTACGTGAATAACGTGAGGCTTTTTATTGGACGCAAGCTGCCCGGCACTTGCGAGACAAGAGCTCCGGGAGACATGGGTTATTTATTTGGGGATAAACATCATTCAATCTGCGTTACTGCCTTTAACTTCCATTGTAACACTCTATCTAAAATAAGTTTCTTGACCTTCAATAAACAAAATCCATACTGCTTTGTATCTTCATCACAGTTATGAAAAAAATTGCCGTCGCCATAACAGGTGCCAGTGGCTCTATCTATGCCAAATTACTTTTGCAGAAACTGCAGCAATTAAAAGATCAAATTGCCGAGCTGTCCCTGGTCATGACCGACAACGCCAAACAAGTTTGGCAAACCGAGCTGGGTGATGACAACTATAACAATTTCCCAGCTCGCTATTTCAGCACAAAGGATTTTACTGCACCCTTTGCATCAGGCTCCGCCAAATATGATGCAATCATCATCGTTCCCTGCTCTATGGGAACGCTCGGACGAATCGCTTCCGGTGTCTCTAACGATCTTATAACAAGAGGCGCGGACGTAATGCTGAAAGAGAGAAAGAAGTTGATCCTTGTTATCCGCGATACACCCTACAACCTGGTCCATATTCGTAACATGGAAACAGCGACTTTGGCGGGCGCGATTATTTGCCCGGCTTCACCTTCCTTCTATAGTAAGCCACAAAGCATAGAACAAGCCGCAGCAACAGTCGTCGATCGTGTTATCGACTTGATGGGATTAAGCAATGAGAGTTTTAGATGGGGACAATAATAGTTCAGGACTATCTTTCATTTTCTGCCGTCGACAAAATACATGTCAACCAATCCTTTGTTTTTTGCCTCAATTCTTCCCCTGGGCGTACAATAAAAACGATGCTTAACTAACTCGTAGGTTGTACCTGAAATATTAATCTTTCCTTCGCAGCCGTTTTGCTGCATTCGCGCCGCAGTATTCACAGCATCGCCCCAAATATCATAAGCGAATTTTCTGATCCCAACTACGCCGGCTATCAACGGTCCTGAATGAATTCCAATTCGAATTTCAAACCCAATCTTGTTTTCTACAGCTCTTTCTTTTTTCAATTGCTCTACACCGCGTAAAAATTTGAAAGCAACGTCCACCATTTCTACAGGGTTTTTGGTGTTGGGTTCGGGTAATCCCCCTGCACATAAATAAGCGTCCCCAATTGTCTTTATCTTTTCAATGTCGTGCTCGGCGATAATAGTGTCAAAAACTTCAAAATAACGGTCGATAGCAGTTACAAGGTCCTCGGGTGTTAGCTTATTGCTGATCAGCGTAAAGTCCTTAAAATCAACAAACATAACGGTCACCAAGTCATAATTACGTGCCGTCGTCTTTCCCGTTTCTTTCAGTTCCCTGACAACTTCTGCAGGCAAGATATTGAGTAGAAGTTCATCTGATTGTTTTCTTTGTTCTTCGATAACCTTGGTTTTTTCATCAAGTACATTCATCGATCGGCGATAAGCCCCTTCCATCACGTAGGAAACCGTGAATACGATCAATATGAGGCCCGCGTGGCTCGTATATAATAACATATACCAGTACCTGTGATCGATCTCCCAATTGAACTTATAACCGTGTTCCTGCATGACCCCGATCACTACGGCTGTTACAACAGAAACAATTAACCAGAAAACAGCAGATCGAAGGTTGGAGATCAGGATCGCTGTTACAGGCACCATCGCAAACCAT
>DATDNL010000111.1:0-4202 GCA_036518315.1 Flavisolibacter sp.
TAAAACTTAAAACCTAATCCCTCTCCTTTTATAAGGACAGCACCAATACGTCATCGGCCAGCGTCTCCGAAGGGTCTCAGCAGCAGAGTTTAATTGGCTTGAATAAGCGCACGAGCCTGCGTGGCTACGTATTCAAGCCTCTCGTAGTTAACCGAGTAAAAGACTTGCTTTCCTTCTCTTTCGGTAATAACGAATCCCACTCTTCTCAAAATAGCCAGGTGCTGGGAGGCTACTGACTGTTCCAGTCGAAGTTTTACATACAAATTGGTTACCGACATTCTCGGGTGATTATGCAAGACACGCAAGATTTGCTGTCGCAGGGAATGATTGATGGCGCGGAAGATCAACGCCGCCTTCTTTAGTTCAATTGTCTCAATAATTAAGCTGTTGTCAGTTTGGGTTGTTTGCATATAGAGGTGTTGAGGGTAAAATAAAATTGAAAAAGAATGTAACAAATACAAAAACTATAAAGTTATGGTTATTATCGACCAGATCGGGGTTTCTCCTGTTGAGCTTGGCACACCAGCCAATATAACCAACTTTCGCATGTAATGAACCTTACGGCTCTTCCCGTATAAATGACCGAATTCAACAATCCTCGCGCACTCAGCGGCTCCGCGTGCCTCCCCAAAAACCGAACTCCAAAGCATCCCTTCCTACTCCGATTATACTCCCACCATACTTCCCGAAAAGACCACTCTATATTATGTTAAATACGAACCCCATCCCCCGAATTCGTCCCCGCAACCAATCAACCGACACAACTAACCCTCACTTACCAGCGATCTCTAGATAACCAACCACCAAAACCGATCCCCTACCATCACACGGCCCCGACAATTCCAGGCCCCCCCAAAAACATCGAACATCGAACGCCCGGCGTCCCCCTGAACTTAGCCAATTCAATCAACCATTCAACAAACGAGACAACTCCAACCCCAAACCCTTTGGCACAGCAATTGAACCACTAACCAGGATAAGCAGATGTGCAAAGGGAATTTGCGATGTTTCGGGCCTGCTTACAAGATTTGGGAAATAGTCCGTTAAGGACAAAAGATGATAACTTTTAATCAACGAAACAAGCGGGCGGGATTTCTATTCCGCCCTATGTTTTTCTGTTTAGCGGCGCGATAGACGACCCTATGCAAAGATTGATTTCATTGCATAAACCACATTTATAGAATATCATTACGGACTTATATGATTTTAATCAGCATGACCTGTGTCATAGAGTAGGTCCCCAAACCAGTGAAAATTTGCATCCGTTCTATGATTAACCGTATCTAAATTCATATTTGTATCCAGACTCCCTTGACGCGAGGGAGTTTTTTTATTTCCCAATTTCTAACTAGCCCCTAAACCTCTAAACCCCTAAACCTCTAAACCCTTAAACTCGTCATTCTCTATTTAAATATCCGTCAATAAGTATTATTTTAGAACTCCCTCAGCGTAAACCATTACAAAGCGAATCCTTAAAACGAAAGACCTGTTTGCTATGAAATTAATGGTACTATTCTTCCCATCCGCTGATGACCTGCTGCGTTTTCGCTGGGCAATTAATCCAAAAGTCTACCAGGCCAACCTGCAGGAAAGGACCCTGTTTTGCCTGTGCGACGAAGAGCAGGCCGAATTGGCCAATTATGTCTACGGAGCTACAAAATTGGAAGTACAGCCTTCGTCCAATTGAGTGAACCGGTGTCACTGAACGGTGTCTTTCAACCGGAATCTTCCATTTCGAAGGAGATTCATCTCACCTCTTGTGAAGTCAACTTGCACGCCGCTGGGAAATATGTCCAGGTGACGCCGTTTCCAACGTCCAAATGAAACACTATGAACTGAGTTGCCAGGCCACTTCCCCACCTGCTTAGCGCATGAACCGAATATGATTAACGACACAAGCTCATCATAAAGGGAAAACGGATATTAACAGAAACGATTGCTCGCCAATCCATGACTTCTCCTTATATTGAGTCTGTTTGACCAGTACCATTACAAAGAATCAATAACAAATTGAAGAACCTGGTTCACTCTTAACACTGTAAGCATCGACCATGAAAAGAACCGATTTCGTGTTTTCTTCCAACCCGGAACCCCATCGTATACGCACAAAGCAGATATTGAAACAACATCCGCAGGTGAGAAAACTCATTGGCAAGAACCGCTTTACCTTTTCCCTGATTGTTCTATTGGTCGCGGCTCAATTAGCCCTGTCTATTGTATTAGCTAATTACTCATGGCTCTTCATTTTTTTAGGCGCCTATTTAATAGGAGCTTTTATTGACCACGCCTTGTTTGTAATGATCCATGAATGTGCACACCGTCTGATCTTCAAGAATCAGCCTGCCAATAAACTGGCTGGGATCTTAGCCAACGTTCCGCTCGTATTTCCGAGCTCAGTAGCCTTTGAGCGCTACCATATAAAACATCATTCCTTCCAGGGTGTTCATGAACTGGATGCCGATTTGCCAAATCGGTGGGAAGCTCGCCTTATCAACAACTACTTCATTGGAAAAGTAATCTGGTTCCTATTCTATCCCTTGTTCCAGGCATTCAGGATAACAAGGCTAAAGGAAATTAAGCCCTTCGATAAATGGATGGCCTTGAACTGGATCGCACAGGTAGTTGCCATTGCCGCCATTTGGTATTTCTTTGGAGGAAAAGCCATTGCCTTTCTGACACTGAGTTTTTTCTTTTCAGTCGGTCTACATCCTCTTGGCGGAAGATGGATACAGGAACATTACCTCGTGAATGATTCACAGCAGGAAACCTATAGTTACTACGGCGTGCTAAACAAACTAGCCTTTAATGTGGGCTATCACAACGAACACCATGATTTCCCTTCGGTGCCCTGGAATAAGCTACCCCAGGTAAAGAAGCAGGCCCCTGGCTACTACGATACTTTGCTTTCCCACCGGTCGTGGACCAGGTTATTTCTTCGCTTCCTGTTCGATAAAGAGATATCACTTTTCTCCAGGCTCGTGCGCAAGAACCGGGGTGCCGTCCCGCTTACAGACCAATCCATTCCCGATATGGCAGATTCAGAAATAGCACGGTAGAAATTGAAGAATATCAGCTCTTCGCCTTCTTTGCTTTTTTCTTCCCTTCCAGGTAGTCTTCGCGCATCTTCACCAAGTCAATCTTAGAACAATCCTCGATAAGGTCTTCGACGATGCCACCAGGAACATCTTCTGCGCTATTGAAATTAATGCAGCCCTTTTGAAAAGCAGCTTTAGGCAATAAGGCCTTGTACTTTGAGTAGATGGCTTGTGAACCATACATGGGCAGTACGTGCAACGACATATAGTTCTTCACACTTGATAGCGCATATTTCATCATGCCCTTAGCCTTGTAGATGATCATCTCTTTTCCCATCATAGGTTCTACTACGGGGCTTACTGTTTTATCGTGCTGCATAATTGCAGTATGAATATCATTCAAAACCGCTTGTCTCTCTGCAGGCTGCTTCGAGATATAAAGCATGCTCTCGTCCATAATATTTGTGTGTTAGTTCTTCGATTCATTCTTTGTCAATTGCAGGACGTCTATTTTGCCTCTATATCTTCTTTTGTATTTGCCAATAGTGTCCAAATGGGTCTTTAAACATTCCCTGTCTATAACCATACTCATGGTCCGTCACAGGATTGATCTCGGTAGCACCCGCGATAATGGCTCTTCGCATTACCTCTTCCACATCGGGCACAAACAATCCGATCACACAGGTCACTCCTTTTGCATTCATAGGATCCAATGCATCGAACCAGTGCATTGTCTCATGCAAGTGGAAGATCGCACCATCGATCTCCAATTCCGCAACATGAATGCTGCCATCATCGTTACGCAGGCAGAAATGTTCAGTGGCACCGAACCTCTTATAAAATTCTATATTGAAAGTCCCGTTCGGAATATGCAGTTCGGGAGCAAAATGTGTTTGGTTGGCTGGGGGTGTCATATATTTCAGTCCCTTTAAATTTACTCATTTCCCCGACAGTAACCGCCCGGCGTCTTCACATTTACTCTGAATTGCTTACCGAATAAAAAAAGCCGAAGCAAATACTCCGGCTACGATGGCAAAACCTGTAATTTGATCACAGCGCCTCGGCCCCGTTCAAAACAATTGCCATCTGGTAACGTTCAACACGGAGGCTGTCAACAATCACTCCGTAACGTGGCACAATATCCTTTGCAAGTGCGGAAGTCCAAAA
>DATDNL010000112.1:0-3550 GCA_036518315.1 Flavisolibacter sp.
ATGTAAATCGTAGGCTTTGGTGCTTGTTGCTACCGTATACTGAAACAAATTCAGCATGAGGGTTGAGAGAGCGATAGGAAGAAGTGTCGTCGAGCGTTTCCTGGTCCTGCAACTCGGCAAAGAAACCGTGCTCGGGAACAAAGACACGTTTAAGATGATCACCAAGTATCTCAGCGGAATAGGCATCCCTTAAGGCATACCACGAAGACTGGTTGGCCAGGAGGCCGATGCATTGAAAGTCATTTTTTATAGCGGTAATCGTCATGCGTTACACCTAACGGCAAAGGTAGACGCCAGGAGGCAAAGGGGAGACGGGAGACGGGAAAAGAGAGACGGCAGACGGCAGGGTACAAAATTGGTTAACGAAACATCCGCTCAAAATTTGTTAAACAAGGTCAATACTGCCAAGATTCTTGTTTAGTACCATAGCGACCTGTCTTCCGACCATTACTTCAAGTCCTCGAACAGGCCGATAACATTGTTCTCTGTATCAGTGCAAACCGCCAGCCATCCATAGCCTAGAATCTCCTGCTTTGCTTGCAGGACCTTGCCGCCAAGTTGGCTGAGTTTTTCAAGACTGTCATCGATGGATTGAACGCCAATAAAGTTCGTGATACCGGCTTGCATTGAGTCAGTTCTCTTCGTAATTCCTCCACCGACACCTTGTTTGCCGTTGACGTCTACTGTTTCAATTTCATAGTAATCGGGAAATCCTTCGAGAGTGTCGATACTCCAGCCAAAAAGGTTTTCGTAAAATATTTTGGCCCTGTTTAGATCATCGGCCGAAATATCGAAGTGTACGATGGTTGACATGATGATTGTTTTTATTGGAGCTAACTAATCTAATTGCACATAACCAAACAGCCAATGACAACAGTCATTGAAGAAACTGACAGCAATTCTGGGCAAGACCGCTATGGTTGGAGCAACCGGTTAATATTCGTCATTTATGCCTAAACAGAGATCTTTTCTTTCACAGAGACTATCTTGGCAAGGATCTGATTATCGTTCTCCCGATAAAGGGAACTAACTGTTTTTAATAAATTTTCCTCTTGAACAATACTATTTAAGCGAAAAATTATGGTGTCGTTACAATTGCAGTTTGCGAAATAAAACACGTCACGAAACACTGTGTGGTATTCGTCAAAGAAATTAATCGAGGTCCACTGCTGCCTGCAGTAATCGTTACTGCATTTATCGGATATGGCCGGATATGATGCGAAGTACAACAGTCCGACACCATTGATTTCGTAATATGGATTTATTTTGTAGTCACATATAAATATTTCCTCCTCATCAAGTACGAAAGTTCCGTGGGAACAGGAATAATCTTCCAGAAGGTTTTTTCGTAACAACCGGTAATCATTTAAAAATAGAGGAGTCTGGGACAATCTAGGAACTTTATTTGTTGTGGTTAAAGGTGCTGCTTTCACCATAATTTCATTGTTACCCTTTTCCCTAAATGTAAAAGTTGTCATCAGAGTTGCGTCTATTTTATTAGAACCCGATAATCCAACAACATTACTGAGGTAGGTATGTGAACCGAAACCCTCCATTGCACCTTTAAAATCTATCTTATCATTCTCATTGAATTTCCCCAATGACGATAAGCTATATCTTATCCTTATGAAGGTTGCATAGAGACGGTTACCAATTTCATCCTTGAATTGAGAAGAGTTTTGTTCTAAGCCTTTCGTCAATAACTGCCAGTGCAGATCGCCCAGGTACTTTAACAACCAGTTTTCAGATAACGCACCATTTGCCATTTGCGGCATTCTTATTTCTACCCTTTCTCTTAATTCAACAGGTCCTGGCAATCCTCGTAAGCCATTGATGGGACGGACGCCTTTAAAGTACTCTACCACTTCCCAAAGAGTTTGGAACTGGTACCATACCGCATCCGGAACTTCATGTACGAAGTATTTCTCTAACGCCACCCTGATAACAACAATATCAATACTGTCTATCCGAGTTTCTTTTATAGGAATAAAAAGGTCCTGCTCGGTAACCGACGGCAGTTCTTTTTGGATTATGCTAAGGCACTCTTTCATTAGAAAGTCAAATCATCCGCGTCTTGACTATTTTCTTGAACCTGGCTCTGATTGGGAGCACTGACATGACCGGCGTTGTCATAAATAATACCGGCAACCAATTTGGATGACCATTGCTCGTATGGTGCAGCAAGCGAGAGTGTTACATATATTCTTTCCCTGCCGCTTAAAATATCATTATCCAGTCCATACTTATGTTGAAACCAAGGGTCCGTGACCGGGAAGTTGTAAACAGTTCCATTGAATCTGAACGATAGCTTCAGTTGGGGATAGTCTCTGTCTTCAAAGACTCTTTCATTTGTTTCGAAATCATTCAACGACAGGAGCATTAAAGAATAGGTCAGGTCTGCCACCTTGTGTTCGGGCACTGCAGCGCCCCTGTTGCCGAATACCAGGTTAAATCGATTGTTATCCGTTAGGTTTTGAAGTTTTGTGATAGGAAAACGTCCGTCGGTGCGAATGGTGTTCGTATTAAACAGGTAATTCTCTGATTGGTGCCCGTGCCCCCTTGCCTGTATTGGAGTAAATTCAACAATATTCAAGAGCGAGATGTGTGAAACGAGGTAAGTGGGAACTTCCTCGTGCGCTGTATTGCAGACAGGCCTTACCCATTTCGGGCGTCCATCTTTAAAAACCGGGTTGTTGTTATTATCTAACTCAATGCCGCCCAAGCAGCGACCGCCTTCTCTATAAGAATTAGCTAAGCAAACGATTCGCATGTCTATTAGATTAAATGAATAATGTCGACATCATTTTTCACATGTTTCAGATACTCTGCAAGGAGCCTTCGATGACATTTCTCAGGGGTGTGTTCACTACATAGCAAGCAGTTCTCGTGAAGTTTTTCAATTTCTGTTCTGCGTGCAACATGTCGCATATCCAGCAAGTTCAAATATTCCACCTCATATTCCTGCCACGATATCTTCTTATCCCGATATTTAGAAAGCAATTCTTTAGTAGGAGCAAAATCCAAATTGTGCTCATAGGACATGCCGCCAATTTCCCTGGCAAAGAATTTTAAGTCGGCGCCTTTTGCAAAGCCAGCCAGCTGGGAAATATTATTTACACGGGAATCGACAATTTTGTTTACACCAGCATTGCGAAGAAGGCTAAAGAAAGTTTCGGCTGACTTGCCTGTAAAACCAATAGTAAATAGTTTAATCATAATCTTCCATTTGCGGCTTTTTCGAATAGGGCGAAAACCCTATCTCTTTATTCTTTAACCGGTAGGCCTCCTTTAATTGGTCGTCAATCGATACATCAGGGTTAAACATATCAGGCTTCGGCAATTTTTTATCGTATTTTTTAAGAAGTAGATCTTCAAGCTCCTTATGCGTTTTCAATGTCTTGTCTTTCATAATATGCTTCACTTCAAATCCATCCTTGATCAGTCCAACCGAAACCATCGAAAATCTATGGCAGTCTAATGGCTCGCCTTCAGAACACATCAATGCAATTACATGCCCTTTATCAACACTCTGCCACAGCCTTTCCATACC
>DATDNL010000113.1:0-14101 GCA_036518315.1 Flavisolibacter sp.
CCTCTATAAATTCGACAATCGTTTCATTTAAAAAAATTGCTGTATGAGGAGATCTATCCCAAGACTGCTAGCGCTGCTTGTAGCTCTTTTATCCTTCACAATCTCATTTGCTCAAAAAAAAATCACAGGGACCATTACAGATGACAAACAGGCGCCGCTTGTTGGTGCGACCGTTACTGTAAAGGGTACCAAGACCGCAACAACTACTGATGCGGTGGGTAAGTTCACGCTAACTGTTCCGGCGAATGCGAACACACTGGTAGTTACCTATGTGGGTATGCAAACCCAGGAGGTTCCTATTGGAAGCACCAGCGTTGTTACGGTGGCTTTAGCTCCGACCGGCGGATCAATGACGGACGTTGTTGTGGTGGGTTATGGCCGTGCGAGAAAGGCCAACCTAACAACGGCACAAACGGGCGTGACCGCCAAAGACATTGAAAAGACGGTTAACGTAACTGTGGAGCAGGCCATCCAGGGCCGTGCCGCCGGTGTTTACGTGACCCAAAACTCCGGACAACCAGGAGGGGGTATCTCGGTGAACATCCGTGGTATCAGTTCGCTGGGACGCACACAACCTTTATACGTGATCGATGGTGTGCAGATCCAGGGAAGTGAAGATGTTTCATTTGGAACATCGAGCACTTCGAATCCATTGTCAGGCTTGAACCCGTCCGACATTGAAGACATTCAAATCTTACAAGGACCTTCCGCGACTGCTATCTATGGTTCGCGCGGTACCAATGGCGTTATCCTGATTACGACGAAACGCGGAAAGGCAGGTAATTTCCAGGTTAACTATTCTTACCAATACAGTCTGCAAACCCCTCCGCAGGATTTACCCGTGATGGATTTGCAACAGTATGCAGAGATGGTCAAGGAATATCATGTTATTGCCGGTGGAACAACACCTGGCGAGTTCCTCGATCCAAGCTTATTGGGTAAAGGGACTGACTGGCAAAAAGAGTTGTTCAACAACGCCGCTATGAATAAGCACCAGGTAAACTTTAGCGGTGGTAGCAACAACACGACTTACTATATGTCCGGCGAATATTTGAAACAGGACGGTATTGCTTTAGGTTCTGGTTTCAAACGCTATGGTTTCCGCCTGAATTTGGATAACAAGCCTCGTGAATGGGCTACTATCGGGGCAAACCTGGCTTACAACCAAACCAACGAGAATTTAACAGCTACTAACTACGGAGATGCGCAAAGCCCGCTGATTGCAAATGCTTTGAGGCTGACGCCACAAATTCCTGTTACCAATTTAGATGGTAGCTGGGGAGGAAGTGATCCCGTAAATGGTGCGGGACAATATGCGCCGATTAACCCGGTTGCCCTGGCGAGTTTAATAACCAATACCAATGTTAAAAGAAACATGATGGGCGGTATCAACCTCGCAATCACACCAACAAAAGGTTTGTCCATCAGAACTTCTTTCAACGGTAACATTGGAAGTGGCATGTCGACTTATTATACTCCTACCTATAATATTGACCAATGGCATAATAACCTGATTGCTTCACTTGCGCAAGGATCCTATCAAAGCTGGTACTGGAACTGGAACCAGTTAATTGAATACAACAGGCAAGTAGGTAAGCACAATTTCAACCTGATGGGTAGCCATGAATCGCAGGAGTCTCAATACCAGGCATTGTCAGTCGGTAGAACAGGCTTTCTTACTAATGACATTTTTGATGTAAATGCGGGTGATTCCAAATCTGCAACTAATGGTGGTGGAACCTATCCATGGGCACAGGAGTCTTATTTGGGAAGGTTGAATTATAATTACGACAACCGCTACCTGTTGACCGCCACATACAGGAGGGACGGCTCTCCGTATTTTGGTCCAGATAAAAGATGGGGTTCTTTCCCGTCTGTATCCGCAGCGTGGAGGGTTAGCCGCGAGAAATTCTTCAATATTCCGCAAGTCAGTGAGTTGAAGTTACGGTATGAGTATGGCTTCACTGGTAACCAGGGAAGCAGTAATGCTGCTATTTATGCGACCATGAATAACTATCCCACTGATTTGGGAAGTGGCTTCTTGCCGTCTACGTTTACAAACCCACTGTTCCAATGGGAAGAGACAAAAACAAACAACGTCGGTTTGAATTTGGGTATACTGAACAACCGCTTTACAGTTGAGGCAGACTATTATGCCAAGAAAACAAATAACCTGATTCTTAATGCAGTTCTGCCTTGGTATATGGGAACAAATGGTGTTGGTTCTTTAGCTCCACCACTGGTAAATGCCGGTTCATTAAATACAAAGGGTTGGAACCTGACCTTTGTTACCACGAACATTAGCAACAAGGACTTCAGGTGGGAGACCAACCTGAACTTATCTCACTTCAAAACAACAGTTGACCAGTTGTATCAAGCCAGCCCCTTTATTTCCAGAACCTCCTGGTGGATGAACAACTGGACTCAACGTTCTTATGTAGGCAATCAGCCGTGGATGATGATGGGTTATATCGAAGAAGGATTGTTCCAGTCTGTTGATGAAATTGCAAAGAGTGCCATACCTGTTGACGGTACCGGGAACAGGGTTGCGGTTAATCCAAACACGGGCATATGGGTTGGTGATGTAAAATACAAAGACATAAACGGCGATGGCAAGATTGATCAGAACGACATGACGGTAATCGGCAATCCATGGCCGAAATTAACAGGCGGCTTCACTAACACTTTCTATTATAAAGGATTTGACCTTAGTATCCTGATTACGGGTACTTACGGCAACGATGTCTATAATTACATTGCTGCTGAAGCAAGTAATCCAAACAATATCAACCTGAGCCGTAACCTGCTGGTGAAAGCATTGGATTATGCAAAGCTTACAACTGATGCCAGTGGTAATCCCGTCTTGGCGAATCCTGATACTAGAGTCCCACGCATATCGAATAACGCTGTTTCGAGTGATAATAATTTCGGACGAATTACAGATCGCTTCCTTGAAGACGGTTCCTACCTGAGGCTGAAGAATATTTCTTTGACCTACAATGTTCCTTCTAAATACCTCGGATATACGAAAGTAATTAAGGGCCTGCGCGCCACAGTGGGTGTGCAAAATATCTACACGTTCACCAGCTATAAGGGTTATGATCCCGAAGTTGGAGCATATGTAGGCACGGGAGCTCAAAGTAATAACCAGGCAGTTGGCATCGATTTCGGACGTTACCCGATAACCCCGATGTACACGACAACAATCAGTGTTAATTTCTAAACTTGTTAATATGAATAAGATGAATAGAACGTTTTACTTTCTCGGGGCAATGCTGGCTGTGGCAACGCTCTGGAGCTGTAAAAAGAGTTTCCTCGATAAACCACCATTAAGCTCTATAACAGATGCTAATTTTTATAAAACGGATGACCAGGTGGCTGCGGGTACTGCACCCCTTTATAGCACTGTGTGGTTCGACTGGAACGACGTAGCGTCTTACCAGTTGGGAGATTTCAGAGGTGGTAGCGCATATGACGCGTGGTTCGATAATGCCAACTCAAGATTCAACACGACTCCGGACAATCAACATAACCAGAGTTCATGGAGAGCGTTTTTCAACGTAGTAGCTCAATCGAATATTGCTATCATAAATATTAATAGGTATGCTGGCGCAGGTGTGTCGGAACAGGCAAAAAAGGTTGCAATTGCGGAAGCGAGATTCATGAGAGCTGTAGCCTATCGTTACCTCGTTATGAATTGGGGCGCGGTACCAATTATTGAAAATAGCCTGGAACACCTCAATGATACAAACGTTCACCGGAATACCGTGCCGAGCGTATGGCGCTTTATTACAAGGGAAATGCGAGCTGCTGCGGCAGATTTACCATCTACAACAAGCCAGCCCGGAAGGTTGACTAAGTGGTCGGCTGAAGGTATGCTGGCACGCTTCTACCTGACAAGAGCCGGAGTAGAATCTTCGGGTGGTACAAGGAAGCAAGAGTTTCTGGACAGTGCCAAATATTTTGCTGCTGACGTGATCAATAACAGTGGCAAAAAGTTGTTGGACAATTACGAAGACCTGTTCAAATGGAACGAGAAAGCGGGCTATCGCTATGATAATAATAGTGAATCACTTTTCGAGCTCCAGTGGGTCTTCTCAAATGCTTGGGGTGTATCCAACAGTACTCCTGAGCAGATTGCTTATAGTGGAGAAATCGCTTATAGCGGTTGGGGCGGTTCTAAGGGCGCTACCTACTGGATGCTTAGCCTTTACGATGGCCTCAAGCCTTTCGGCACCGACACTTTGAAAGGTAGAACAACCGACACGAGGTTGCACGCTACTTTCATGCTGCCTGGGTTCTCTTATCCTTACATGACCAAGAAGAGTGACAAGACTCCGTTTGTGTTCCCGATGAGTGGTACCGATGCCAACTTTGCGTCTTTGAAGAAATATGTGATTGGCGGCCCAGATGACCTGGGAGCAAATGCGTCATCACAACACTATCCAAATAATACCTACATGTTGCGTCTTGCTGAGATGTACCTGATTTATGCGGAAGCTACGATTGGTAACAGTGGTTCTACAACAGACGCCACAGCAGTTGCTTACTTTAACAAAGTACACCAGAGGGCCGGGTTACCTGCATGGACGGTCTCCGGTACCAATGCCAACGGACCTTTGACTTTGGACGCCGTGTTCAATGAAAGATTTAAAGAGTTTGCAATGGAGAGCAGCACATGGTATGATATTGTGAGCCTTCACTACTGGAACCCGACAAAGGCGTTGAACCTGTTGAATTCACAGGATAGGGGCTTATTCGTTGCCAAAGCCGACAATATCAACAATCCAACCGAGTGGACAATCATAAAAACTTCATGGTTTACGCCAAGGACAGTGGTGGCTAACGAAGGGAACTTTGTAATTCCCCTGCCTGCTATCGAATTGTCACAGGCTCCATGGTTGAATGCACCTCCGGTAGATTATCCATAATGTCAACCAAACTAATTCTTAATTAAGAAACTGAAGTCAAATGAAATCATTTAATAAAACTCTACTTATACTGCTAATGACTGTTGGCATGGTAAGTACCTTTATTTCCTGCAAAAAGGATGAGAACACCGGCACTCCTACAATTAGCTATGTAAGAGTAACCAGGCCGGAAGCATCAGACTCTTTGTTAATCGGCGCCGGCCAGGGCCAGTTGATTGCTATCGTTGGTGACAACCTGCAGGATGCAGTTCAAATCTGGTTCAATGACCAGGCATCACGCCTTACTCCAACCTATATCTCGAAAAACAGCATCCTCGTGTCTGTGCCAAGCCAGATCCCGATGACTGTTAGTAACAAACTAAAAATCATTTTCAAGAATGGTTATGTGTTGTTGCACGACTTCCAGGTTCAGATCAGCAAGCCTATTCTTACGAGCATGGCCTGCGAATTTGTTCCGGATGGCGGAGTGGCAACTTTTTACGGCAATTATTTTTACGATCCCCTTACTGTTACATTTACCGGTGGCGCAAAGGGCACTGTCGTGACCCGCAAAGACCAACAAATTGATGTGCAGGTGCCTGTAGGTGCGCAGCCTGGACCTGTTACGATTAAGACAAATTTCGGCGAGGTAACCTCATTGTTTTGGTTCAGAGACCCACGCAATCATATCATCGATGGTGATCCACATGAAGGTTGGTGGGGCAGTTACTACATAGCAACTCCTGATCCAACGAAGGGTGACCCCCCGGCCATTAGTGGCGGTTACTATAGATTTAAGAAACAAACAAAGGCATGGGCCTGGGATTCGCCTGAAGTTGCAGGCGGACCTGCCAGCTCAATGCCGAATCACAGCAAGAACATTCCAGATGATGCTATTCAGAATCCAGCTAACTACAATGTAAAGTTTGAGATCAATACGCTAAAGCCGTATAACAAAAGCATGGTTACGATCAACGTAGGAACTACGGCAGAGGATAACAACGCTTATAAATGGCAACCTCCTTATGACTCCAAAGGTCAGTGGCGTACTGTAATCATTCCGTTTGAAGACATGGTAGCTGCTTATACAACCAAGCCCGTTATCAGTCCAAGTGGTTATTGGACAAGGATTCTCGTTTTCGGTGGCGATGATTTTGACGCAGATATGTGCTTTGATAACCTCAGGATCGTCCCTAAGAAGTAATTAATTAAAGAATTTCAAACCAAACAAATGATACGATTATCATATTCACGGCTGCTTGCAATGACCTGCTTCGTGCTGGCGATTGGCGCACTGGCTTCCTGTCATAAGAATGACAATAACAGCCCCAATAATGGCAAGGCAGCATTATACAGTTTCGGTCCGACCGGCGCAAAGGTTGGAGATACACTACGCTTTATAGGCGTTAACCTCGACCAGGTTTCCTCTATCAAATTCACCGGCGTGAACGCTTTAGTTGATAAAGCAGGTTTCAAATCCCAGTCTTCTGACCTGATTATGGCACTGGTGCCTGCAACCACAGAGAAAGGGAAAGTCGTATTGAAATTGACAAACGGGGATAGTATTGTTACCAAGACTGCATTGAATATTGGGGTAAAGACCACTATCGCGTCCATGACACAACAAGCACGCCCCGGAGCAAATGTTACGATCACTGGTGATTACCTGAACTGGATTGACAGGGTAACATTTAATAAGAACAAACTGGTAACCACCTTCGTAAGCCAATCGCAATCTCAGTTAGTGGTAAAAGTCCCCGATGATGCTCAAACAGGAACGCTGGTGTTACACTATGGTGGAACTGATTCTGCAGATCTGGAGACTAAAGATACCTTGAAGGTCAACCTTCCTTTGGCAACAGCAATGTCGCCGAACCCGGTCAAACACGGGACTAGCCTGACCATTACGGGAACTGATCTGGATCTTGTAAAGAAGGTTTACTTCACTGGTGTAACTAATGCGGTAACCACCTTTGTTAGCCAGTCGGCGACGCAATTAGTTGTCACTGTTCCCGCAAGTACAACAAAAGGGAAGATCAAGTTAGAGGCTGCGTCAGGAGTACAGACGACTACAAGTGCTGACCTCGATGTTCTTTTGCCCGTCGTTACGGGCATGTCGCCGAATCCTGTTGATACTTTGACAAACCTGACGATAACCGGAACAAACCTTGATTTGGTAAGTGCCGTATCTTTCGTCGGAGCATCAGGTGGATCAAAATCAGTCACTAGTTTTGTAAGTCAAACCCCCACCCAATTAGTCGTGGCAGTACCCGGAGGAGTAAGTTCCGGTAAAATCACTTTAAGTGTTAAGAATTCAACTCTTACAGTAAAATCAACCGGTTTATTAGGTATCGTTGGTGCACCTCCACCACCAATTATCCTTTATGATGAAGCACTTAACTGGAATGGATGGATCGGTGGCGGATGGGGTGGATCGAAAGACCTCGCCAGCACTGACTATGCCAAATCAGGAACTAAGTCAATCAAGATTAGTTATACTTCTGGCGGCTGGGGAGTTCCTTTGCAGTTGGGTGGCGGAAATTACCCCATTGATGGGTACAATACATTAAATGTTGCCATCTATGCTGATGCGACTGCAACGGGTAAGAGTATCAATATAGGTTTCAACGAACAGGATGGTAAGACGGTGACTTTGGCAGCCGGGTGGAATATGTTAAGTATTCCATTGACCCAAATCTCTTCCGCTACAACCGTGAACTTCCTTTATTTTAAAAATTACACCGCAAGCGGTGATTATACGATCTATGTCGATGATCTTGGCATTTTCTAAAGCGATTGGAAAGTGAACCTTGATCAAGAACTGAAATAGTATTTCTCATAAGCAGCAATTGTTAAACTGGTTCATATCTTCCTTGATTTGAGCCAGTTTTTTTTAGGCCCTGATTGATTTTCACTGCTTAAACCATAGACAAAACGTTTACATGAAGACGACTTATTTCATAGCATTCTTCTTACTGGTCGTTTGCCAGGTGCAAGCCCAGTCCTTCGTAAAAACGAGACAACAACAATTCTATCTCGACGGCAAGCCGTACTACTACATTGGCGCCAATTACTGGTACGGCAGTGTGCTCGGCCTGGAAACAGACCGCAAACGAGGAGTGGATCGATTGAGAACAGAGCTTGATTTTCTGAAGTCAAAAGGAATCAATAATCTCCGTGTGCTCGCGGCGACAGAAGGTGAAGGCTTTGAAAACGGGGTTGAGAGAGTAAGACCAGCACTGCAAACCGCAAAGGGAAAATTTAATACTTCCGTTTTGGACGGTTTAGATATTCTGCTAAGCGAGATGTCCAAACGAAATATGAAAGCGGTTCTGTTTCTCAGTAACAACTGGGAATGGAGTGGTGGCTTTCTTCAATACCTGCGCTGGAATGGCTTAATAGAAGATTCCGTGTTCAGGAGGAAATTGAACTGGGACGAAATGCGGGATTACGTGAGTAAGTTTTACACATGCGATGCCTGCAAAAAAGACTATCTAAAACAAGTAGACCTGGTACTAAGCAGGACCAACAAAGTTTCGGGTAGGCGTTATATTGACGAACCGGCTATTATGGCCTGGGAACTCGCTAATGAGCCAAGGCCTATGCGCCCTGCGGCCATAGATGTTTATGAAAAATGGGTGAATGACGTGGCAGCTTTCATCAAGTCGAAAGACAAGAATCACCTTGTGACGACGGGTGTGGAAGGTAGTATTGCCATCGAAAACATGCAAGTATTTGAAAAGATTCATTCCGGGAAAAACATCGACTATCTAACCATTCATATCTGGCCCAAGAACTGGGGCTGGTTGCAACCTGCAACCATGGAACAAGACTTTCCAAAAGTAGTTTCGAACACGAAAAGCTACATAGAAGATCACATTGCTGTTGCTGAAAAGCTGCGTAAGCCGATGGTTATTGAGGAATTTGGGCTGCCGAGGGACCAGCATTCCTTCGACCCTGCGGCAACAACACGACTTCGTGATGAATACTACAACACCATATTCTCTTATTGGAAGAAGAGCGTTGAAACGAACGGCGTAGTCGGCGGTGTCAACTTCTGGACATTTAATGGTGGTCAAAGACCAATAAAGGGACAAACATATTGGAAAGAAGGCGATGAATATATGGGTGACCCGCCAATGGAAGAGCAAGGTTTAAACGGTGTATTTGATTCAGATAAAACAACGTGGGATCTTATTTGGTCGTACACGAGCAGTCTTCCTTCGTACCAGTCTACTGGTGATCAGCCTTCGGATAAACTCGCAACAAGGGAAACCGTAAACCTCTATAAAAATCTAAGGAAACTGCTCAATAAAGGGGTGATGTTCGGGCACCAGGATGACCTGGCCTATGGTGTGAACTGGCGGTATGTGGAGGGCCGTAGCGATGTAAAAGATGTCGTTGGCGATTATCCCGCCGTCTATGGTTGGGAACTTGGGAATATTGAACACCAACTTCCTTATAATCTCGATAGTGTACCGTTTGACAAGATGCGGAACTACATTAAAACCGGCTACGAAAGGGGTGGAGTGGTAACTATCAGCTGGCATGCAGATAACCCGTTGAATAGTGAATCCGCATGGGATACCACACATGCCGTTCAGTCTATTTTACCAGGTGGTGCAAGGCACGAGTTATTTAAGACCTGGTTGAACAGGGTTGGCGACTTCCTGGCAAGTTTGAAAACTGGCAATGGAGCGCCCATACCGATATTATTCCGCCCTTTCCATGAGTTAACCGGAAACTGGTTCTGGTGGTGCCAGAACACTTGCACGCCTGACCAGTTTAAGCTGCTTTTTAGATTTACCGTAGACTATCTGCGCAATGTGAAGGGTTTGCACAACCTTCTGATTGTTTACAATACGGCGGAATTCAAATCAAAAGAAGATTTTCTTCAGCGTTACCCGGGTGATGACGTGGTTGACGTAGTGAGCTTCGATAGCTATCAATTTGGAGACCCGCAAAAGGACAATTCATTTGTCAATGCTGTCGAGAGCCGGCTTAGTATTCTTGAACAGGTTGCAAAGGAAAAGAACAAGATTCCTGCACTGGCAGAAACGGGATATGAAGCCATCCCCTATGCGAATTGGTGGACAAATACGTTGTGGAAAACTATAGGAGATCACAAAATCTCATATGTGCTCGTGTGGCGTAATCATGGTCTTCAACCCGGAGGCCATATGCATTATTATGCACCGTATAAAGGACAGGCATCTGCAGACGATTTTATCCGCTTTTACAAACTCGACAGAACTCTTTTCGAAAAAGACGTCGCTAAGGAAAAATTGTATCAGTAGTCCTTCTTGACGTGATTAATTGAAGTAGCAATGGTTTTAAGATGTAGTTATAAGGTTTACAGGTTAATAAGAAAAATAGACCAAAGTGTACATTCAATATCAAACGGTTATACCGGTCAATAAACGACCAAGATCTGCTAAAAAAGCATCTTAATAGAACAGGCAATTGAAAGAATTTTGTAAGGCGAAGAATAAAGCCACCGTTTAAAATGAAGTTACAAGCGATCGACATTGCTATAATAGTTGCGTACCTCATCACCATGCTAATGATTGGCTGGTTCCTTCGAAAAAAGGCGCGCCAGAATAAGGAAAGCTATTTGCTCGGTGGAAAGAAACTGCCATGGTACCTACTGGGTCTGAGCGATGCCTCAGACATGTTCGACATCAGCGGTACCATGTGGATGGTAGCTCTGTGTTTCGTGTATGGCATGAAGAGTATTTGGATACCCTGGCTTTGGCCGGTTTTCAACCAGGTCTTTAACATGATGTTCCTCTCGAAATGGTTGCGACGGTCCAATGCTAATACCGGTGCCGAATGGCTTGCTACTCGTTTCGGGTTATCGGGTAAAGGAGTGAAGGGATCTCATAATATTGTTGTGGTCTTTGCGTTGATCGGTTGCCTTGGCTTCTTAGCCTATGGTTTTATCGGCCTCGGTAAGTTCATCGAAATATTCGTTCCCTGGAACCTGGTTCAACCACATATTCCATTTCATATTGCCCCGCAGTATGTGGCCCACTTTTATGGGATTGTATTTACCCTGTTTGCTGTATTCTATTCAGTGTTGGGCGGTATGCACAGTATCGTACTGGGAGACCTGATCAAATACATCGTAATGACGGTTGGCTGTATTTCAATTGCCGTGATTGCAATGACAAACCTCCACGCTAGCGGAACTTCGTTGCATGTGCCTCATGGCTGGTTCAATCCATTCTTTGGATGGCATTTGAACCTGGACTGGTCGCATATCATTCCTGCTGCCAATGAAAAGATTGCTAACGATGGCTTTGAGTTGTTCGGTATCTTCTTTATGATGATGCTGTTCAAAGGTGTGTTTGCTGCCTTAGCGGGTCCTGCACCGAACTATGACATGCAGAAGATTCTTTCCACCCGTTCACCAAAGGAGGCATCTAAAATGACCGGCTTTGTTTCTATTATTCTTTTGCCCATTCGTTATTCGATGATCATTGGGTTAACGGTGCTGGGCTTGCTCTACTTCAATCAACTCAACCTCGGTAATGGTACCGGTGGAACCGATTTCGAGAGAGTATTGCCTGGTACGATCAATAACTTCTTGCCGGTAGGTGTTTTAGGAATCGTGTTGACAGGCTTGTTAGGCGCTTTTATGGGTACTTTTTCCGGAACCTTAAATGCCGCCCAGGCCTACATTACGAACGACATTTATTTGAAATACATCAATCCACACGCCTCGAATAAAAAAGTAATGACGGTAAATTACTCCTCCGGTCTCGTGGTCGTTACTATTGGTGTGGCACTCGGTTTCTTCGCCAAGGACGTGAACAGCATTCTTCAATGGATCGTTTCAGGTTTATATGGCGGGTACATCGCCTCCAATATGTTGAAATGGTACTGGTGGCGGTTTAATGCTAACGGATTTTTCTGGGGAATGACGGCTGGTATTGTGCCGGCAATTGCCCTTGCGGCATTGAAGGAGCAACAAATAGTGCATGGCCTCGAACTATACTGGTGGCCGGTCATCTTCTTGCTGTCAGTTGCTGGATCTATTATTGGAACTTATACGGCACCACCCACAGACTTAACTATTCTAAAGAAGTTCTATTCGACAGTACGCCCCTGGGGATTCTGGCAGCCGGTTCATAAAGCAGTGATGGCAGAGAATCCAACTTTTGAACCCAATAGAAGGTTCAAGCTAGATATGTTCAATGTGGTATTGGGTATAGCCGCCCAATGTTGCCTCACCATCTTACCTATGTATGTTGTGTTATGGTTGAAGCTGCCATTGCTGGTAACCATTGCTATACTGGTGATCATTGTATTGATATTGAAAAGAACCTGGTGGAATAAATTGGAAAACTAAACTTAAAACTTGTTACACCTTTCCTGCATTGAAACCTTGCGGTGTAACAAATAAAAATGAATGTAATGAATACAGAGTTTCAAAAGCGTTTGCAGGCCCTTAAAAAAGTACATGAAGAGCTGGTTCAAAGGAGAAATCAAAAAGAGAAGTTGGGAAACGGTGTTTACGAAAGGTACCAGAACCCCGTGCTGACGGCTGCACATACTCCTTTGTTCTGGAGGTATGATCTGAACGAAAAGACCAATCCATATCTTATGGAGAGGTTCGGTATCAATGCAACCTTCAACTCAGGCGCCATTAAATTGAACGAAAAATATTACCTCGTGGCGAGAGTAGAGGGTGCCGATCGGAAATCATTCTTCGCAATAGCCGAAAGTGAAAACGGTATCGACGGTTTCCAGTTTTGGGATTACCCGGTGGATCTACCGTCAACGACAGAGCCTGATACCAATGTTTATGATATGCGCCTCGTTCAACACGAAGATGGATGGATCTATGGATTGTTCTGCACTGAGCGCCGCGACCCCACTGCCCCGGCTGGCGATCAATCGGCTGCCATTGCACAATGCGGCATTGTAAGAACCAAAGACCTTTTAAATTGGGAACGTCTGCCTGACCTGGAAACGCCATCACCACAACAGCGCAACGTTGTGCTGCATCCCGAGTTTGTGGATGGCAAATATGCATTTTACACCCGTCCCCAGGATAGCTTTATTGAAACAGGGAAGGGCGGGGGAATCGGTTGGGGACTAAGCATTAGTATGGAGCCCGCCGTGATTGAAAAAGAAATAGTGATTGATCCAAAAGTTTATCACACCGTCTACGAAGCAAAGAATGGCCTTGGCCCAGCGCCCATCAAAACAAAACATGGCTGGTTGCACCTTGCCCACGGCGTTCGCAATACAGCCGCCGGTTTGCGCTATACTTTATACATGTTCATGACAGACCTGGCTGATCCGACTAAGATCATCTACCAGCCGGCAGGATATTTCATGGCTCCGGAAGGCGAGGAGAGAGTAGGAGATGTTTCCAACGTAGTATTCAGCAATGGATGGATTGCTGACGAAGATGGAACAGTGTTCATTTATTACGCTTCATCCGACACAAGGCAGCACGTGGCAACCTCCACTGTCGACAGACTACTGGATTATATGATGAATACGGCAAAAGACGGATTCACTTCTTCTGCATCGGTTGCGACTTTAACGAAGATCATTGATAACAATCTGCATAATCAAGCGGAGAAGGTCAACACGCCTCAAAGAAAAGTTCACGTCTAGTAAACTGCTATGAAGGACGTATTGTCGAAATATCGAAGAGAATTGCAGCAGGAACTGGAAGATATTCTTGCTTACTGGATGAAGTTTACGATTGATTCAAAGAATGGAGGGTTTGTAGGAAAAATTGATCACGATAACAAAGTCTACCCTGGAGCGCCGAAAGGTTCTGTACTCAATGCGCGAATCCTTTGGACCTTTTCAGCAGCATACAACCTGGCTAAAAAGAATGAATACCGGGCTGTGGCGGAAAGGGCATTTGACTATATCAACAAATATTTTATTGACTCGGAATTTGGTGGTGTATATTGGACTCTTGATTACAAAGGTCAGCCACTCGATACAAAAAAGCAGGTTTATGCACTGGCCTTTGCTGTCTATGGGCTCGCAGAGTTTTATTGTGCTACCAAGAATGAAGACGCTTTGAAAGCCGGTACTGCTATCTATTCTGATATTATCAAACACAGTTACGATGAAAAGTATGGAGGCTATATTGAGGCTTTGACAAGAGACTGGAAGGAAATACAGGACTTGCGTCTAAGTGCAAAGGATTTCAATGA
>DATDNL010000114.1:0-4837 GCA_036518315.1 Flavisolibacter sp.
ATCCATTGGTGCCTTATTTTTTTTACTATTTGCTGATGACGTTCATCGTTAGTCGTGAAGGACGATGGCATTGGTTTCATTGCCCAGTACAGTGAACAAATAAATGGCTTGTTCAAACGGACTAACAAGACGCTTCCAGGATCGTGAATTGGGATTTGACTTTCTTAAAGTAGAGAATCATGGTGGTGAAATATCGCAGTTGTGGAAGAAGATCCTGGTGCCATTTTCTTTATTTACCTACCGGAAAAACAGGATTAGATATGAAATGAATTGGCAAATATCTTTTCTCGGGCATTCCTTGAGTTTTGGTTTACACCAGGCTACCAAAATGCTTTATTACCTCTGTTTCATTTGGCTTCATCCAATGGTATGCAGGGTCTTTCTTAAACCAGGTCATCTGTCGCTTGGCATACTGCCTGGTGTTTCGCTTAATTAAATGAATGGCCTGCTCCAGGTCAGTTTCACCGTTCAAATAGTCAAAAATCTCTTTGTACCCTACGGTCTGCAACGCGTTCAGGTGTTGATACGGAACCAGTGAACGCACTTCGTCCCGGAGGCCCGCCTGCATCATCATATCCACTCGCTTATCAATGTTTCGGTGTAATTCCTCTTTAGGAAGTTCAAGGGCTACCTTCACGATTTCAAAAGGACGTATTGCCTTTTTCGCTGTTCTAAACGACAAAATCGATTTACCTGTTGACTTGTATACTTCCAGTGCCCTCATCAGCCGATGTGGGTTTTTGATCTCCCCACGTTCATAAAATGCCGGATCGATTTTCTGTATTTCATTCTGCAACCATTGAAGGCCGTTTTGATTATACTGAGTTGAGATCTCCTGGCGAATGACAGATGGCACTTCGGGGATCTCGTCCATTCCTTCACAAAAGGCTTTAATGTAAAGACCCGTTCCGCCGGTTATTACTAAAACATCTCTTTCCAGAAAAATCTCTTCACTTTTGGTCAATGCATATTGTTCGAAAGTGGCGGCTGTCACTTTTTGATGAATAGAATGAGTGGCTATGAAATGGTGTTTGACCTGGGACAGTTCTTCGGCCGAAGGACGGGCTACTCCAATATTCAGTTCTTTGAAACATTGCCTGCTATCTGCAGAAATGATTTCGGTGTGAAAGTGTTTTGCAACAGCTATGGCAATAGAGGTTTTACCAACGGCGGTTGGTCCTCCAATAATAATGATACGTTTCTTGGCTGGCATCAGGTAGATAAAAAGAACAGAATCGCCCGCTATAACTGTAATAGATCAAAAATCTTCTCCACTTTCGCTGCTCGTTTCCGCGGCATCGCCGCCAACGTCTTCGCCAGAACTCTCGCCTTCTTCACCAAACCCTTCTGCTCCCTTGGTAAGGTCATATTTCTCTTCGACGTCAGTGAAGCGCTCACCCAATAGACTCTTAGTACCGTATTGACTTGGAGCTATGCCCTCCTTCCTTATCATGGAAGGATAAGAGACTTTTGGATTTTCTTCCTTTGAGACGTTGATGAGTTCCACGAGGAATGTCCACGTCTTGGCAAAATCGTAAACGTAGATGAACTTCTGATTAGGGTCTTTGATCTCAGAGCCGATCGTCGTATCCTTCATTAGCAGAGGAGGCGCCTTATAGGGCCGATCATATTTTTCTAAAGATATTTCCCTTCCCCTTTGCCAGTTATCATTACTCCTATAAAACGTTGCCTGGTGCTTATTATCAAATTCAAAGGACTTAAGGATCACTTCGTGCAAGTCGAAAAAGCTTTGCGTATGCCTGGCCACCACGTCGCGGTACACACTATCGTCTTCCTCGAGATATATTCTGAACTTTAAAATTGCCATTTGAACTCCGACTGGTTAAACGTCAAATATAATTAAAAGGGTTTACTGAACAGGATTCAGGCCGCATTCCTTACCCTTTTCCAACATATATTGATACGCAGTTTGGTAGTCGCCGGTAATTACTCCATCTAAAATGGCGTCTTTTATTGCATCTTTAATGATGCCAACGGGTCGTGAAGGGGGAATGCCAAAGGTTTCCATTATGATGTCGCCTGTTATAGGGGGTTGCCAATTGCGGATGTGGTCCTTTTCCTCGACTTCTTTACAGCGCTGTTTAACCATCTCGAAGTTGGAGAGATAGCGCTTCACTTTGAGCCTGTTTTTAGAGGTAATATCACTTTGGCACAGGATCATCAGGTCGTCAAAGTCATCGCCCGCGTCAAACAGGATACGGCGAATGGCGGAATCTGTGATATTCTCGTTCGTCAGGCTGATCGGTCGTAAATGCAATTCAACCAGTTTTTTGACGTATTTCATTTCTTCACCTAATGGAAGTTTCAACTGGTTGAATATTTTGGGCACCATTCTACCTCCAATTACCTCATGACCATGAAAGGTCCAGCCCTGTCCTTCCTCGAACCGCTTGGTGGCCGGTTTACCAATATCGTGTAGTATGGCAGCCCATCGGAGCCAGAGACTGTCGGACCGTTCCGCGACATTGTCCAAAACCTTCAACGTGTGATAGAAGTTGTCCTTGTGGCCCATTCCCTCGATGAACTCAGCACCTGCCAAATCAACCATTTGAGGGAAGATGTTTTTTAAAAGACCTGTATCGTACAGGAGTTTGAAACCGATGGAAGGCTGCTCGCTCAAGATGATTTTATTGAGTTCATCGGTGATGCGCTCCTTAGATACTATTGAAATTCGATCACAATTTCTTTCAATTGAGTGGAGCGTTTCAGGATAGATGTGAAATTTCAACTGGGACGCAAAGCGGATTGCTCTCATCATGCGCAAAGGGTCGTCGCTAAATGTTTTATCCGGGTCAAGTGGCGTTCGAATGAGTTGTTGCTTCAGATCATCAAGGCCCTGGAACGGGTCGACTAAAGTCCCATAGTCTTGCCTGTTCAGACTTATGGCAAGAGCATTGATGGTAAAGTCCCGGCGGTTTTGGTCTTCTTCGATTGTACCCTGTTCGACTTCCGGATGGCGAGAGTGGGAACGGTAACTCTCCTTTCTCGCACCGACGAATTCAAGGTCAAAGCCATCGGGCATTTTGAAATGTGCTGTGCCGAAGTTTTTGAAATAACTGACCTTAGGATGGGGATTGAAGAGTCTTGAGCTTTTTTCGGCTAGTTTCAGGGCATCACCTACACAGACAAAGTCTGCGTCTTTCGTTGGCCGTTCTAATATTTTGTCACGAACGAAACCTCCCACGAGATAACAGGGGTATTGGAGTTCGGCAGCTGCACGTGCGATCTTTTCAAATATTTCCGATTCCGTATTAGTAACCTTAATCTCCATCGCGGGCAAAGATAATCGGGGACATTTGAATATGAAGGCAGAACTGGTTAACTCCGGATTACGGTTTTTGTTCCGTCATTGTTCCATTTGATGATCTGGGAAGGCAGAGCAACGGAAGTGTCTTCTTGCCGCCAGGCAACAACGTGATCAACGGAGTTGCGAATGATACCTGAGACCTCCAAAAAGTTTTTAGGAGACGGTTGCCCACTAATATTGGCAGAGGTTGAAACGATGGGCCGCCTAAGCCTTTTGACCAGGTGCTTGCAAAATTCATCTCTTACAATCCTGATGGCAACTGACCCATCTTCCGCAACAAGGTTGCCGGGTAAACCAACGGCCTGTTCAAAAATGATGGTGGTGGGCCGCACCTGTTCTTCGATGAAATCAAATACGGCGAGATCGGGAGCCGCAACGTATTGCAATACGTCTCTTTCGTCGGCGACGAGGATGATCATGCTTTTACTGTCTTCCCGGTTTTTGATCTCATATATCCGCTTAACTGCCTGTTTGTTTGTAGCGTCGCACCCTATTCCCCAGATGGTATCAGTGGGATATAGTATGACGCCACCGCTCTTCAGAATTTCAAGAGCCTTTTCAACTTCCTTTTCAAAAAAGGTTTTTCCCATTAGTTGAGATGTCTTTTTACGGTATCAACAATCCTGTAGCTATCTAACCTTTCAAGGCATTGAGGTGTTGCATATCGCACACACACATTTTCCTGGCAAGGCTCGCAGCCTAACTGACCGAGACGAATAATGTTCCTGAGGTCGGCGCGATACGGTGCCGTATTGCTTTCCTTTCCTGCCCCAAATAAAACAACTGTGTGGGTGCCCAAAGCATTTGACAGGTGAGCCGGACCAGAGTCAGTTGTTAGCATCAATTGTGCCGTTGCCAGCACCTCTGAGAGTTGATACAAGGACGTTTTACCGGCAAGATTATCAATATTGTCTCTATTATCTAACTGATCTATGACAGACTGAACAAATGGTTTCTCTTTTGGCGCACCGATTAAAATAATCTTCCGATCAATTGAAGAACGGAGTAATGCTAAGAGTTCAACCGCCTTTGCGATTGTCAGTCGCCTGGAAGAAGCCTCTGAGTTAATATTTACAACAATATGGTCTTTCTTAGAAAAACTGTGGTGCAATGATACGTCTGCAGGGCCAGCCGACTTTTTGGTAAACAGCACCAATAGGCGCAGGTATTCCTCTACCCTATGCAAACCAACTGGTTTGGAGAAAGAGTCGGTCAGAAGTACCTGCCGTAGCTCCTTTTTATAGCCGATCCTTCTATCTGATCCGGTAGCGGCCCCCATTACTGCTGCTGAAAGTGAGTCGGGCAGGCAAAAGAAAAGATCAAAGTTGTCCGTTTCTTTTATATAACTCCCAAATCTTACTAATCCTTTAAGGCCGCTGAATTCCTCCTTGCTGAACACAAACCGGTGTTTTACTGTGGGAAAGAAATCGAGCAAGTCCTGGATACCCTTTTTAACAATAACACTCACTTCCGAACCAGGATAAAACTGAGGGATTTGGTGAATAAATC
>DATDNL010000115.1:0-4419 GCA_036518315.1 Flavisolibacter sp.
GAATAGAGAACTCACACCCAACAATGCAACGATAGCAATAGTTCTGAGCGTTTTCATGGATAATGGTTTATGCAGCGGATTAACTGCCTGATTGGACTTGCACAATTTTTGTGAAAATCAAGATTAATTCAAAGTTACTGCTCAGGAAATTTTACTTGCTAAGTGAATACTCTCAGTTTTTATCGTAAAACTTCTATTCGTAACTATCGGATTAATACTGTCCCGTGCTTAACATCACAAGTGTACATGCGATAACTGGCTTGATATTGTTTTCCCTGGCTTTCTGAATTAGTTCGTCATTCTCCGTGCCCGGATTAAATATGATTCTCTTCGGATGTAGACTTAAAATATAATCGTAGTACTCAACCTGGTTTTTCGGATTTAAGTAAAGGGTGACGGTATCGAAGTCAGGTTGCGACTCCTGTTCTTTAATGATATCAACATCAGCCACTCTCCCGACTCGCCTTCCAATAGCCACTACTGGGTGCTGGTGTGCACGAAGCCTTTGAACTGCCAGGTAACTATATCTAGCTGGGTTACTGGAAGCTCCCAACACTAAAGTCTTCTTCTTTTCAGCCATAATGCCGTTTTCCAAGTGAAAAATACAAAGCCTGTGCCTTAAAACGGTTTGCCGTGTGTCATTTTAATCACCGGTATCGCGAGGAATGGCAATGTTTTGAAACCAGACACAAAGAGATTGCTGAGACGTTTACTTCCAAAGAAATACTGAAGCCTTCTCCCTGTTTGCAGCCTTCTGGCAAATTGAGCTTGCCATTCCCTTGTATAATTGTCTTCCATTTCAATTCTTGAGATAGTGTCATCAAGGAATTTACCAAGGGCTTTGGATGCAAGTTTGGCAGTATGTAACGCAATGCTCATCCCATTACCGCATAACGGAGTGATCATACCGGCACTGTCGCCAAGCATGAGCACATGGTCTTCCACTTGTGATTTCCTGTTGAAATTAATTTGCGAGATAGTCAAAGGAAACGATTGGCACTTCTCGCTCTGTTCAAAAATTCTCTTGAGGTGAGGATTGCCGGACAAAATCGTTTGCTCCAACTGTTCTATGTCGTTGTTGCTCTTCTTCAGATTGTTAGCCTTCGTCATATAGCAAAGGCAATATCTGTCGCCCTCGATCTTCGAAATCCCACAATAGCCATCTTCAAAATTGTGCAGTCCAATTACATTATTGTCCCACTTCGTTTTAATGTGATACTTGACTCCGACATAATTGTCAAGTCTTTGGTTGGAACCCCTCAGAAACTCTCTCTGCCATTTTACATCAAGGTTACTTCGCTTGCCATAGGCTGCACAGCAAACCTTTGCAGTCACTGTTGTTGAATGTGACTGTAATTGGAAATGGTCGTCAAATTTGATACTGTCAATCTTAGTTTCCTCAACAACTGTAACGCCGTTTTCCTTCGCAATGATGGCTAGTCTGGAGTCTAGCTCAAACCTGCTGATACCAAATCCTCCCAAAGGCAGTTTTGTAGTAAAGATCTTCCCGCTAGGCGCAGTAAGCACCAACGTATCAATAAGTGGTAGATTTAACTCGTCTAAAGGCAAGCCGAGACGCTTTAGAAAATCCCAACTTTCTAAGCTTACATATTCACCGCATACTTTGTGAAAGGGGTATCTTTCTTTTTCAAGCAGAACAACAGAATGTCCTTCCTTAGCCAGTAAAATAGAACAAGCTAAGCCGGCCAAACCGCCGCCAATAACGGCAACATCGTATACATCATTTATTTGCATGAGGAGAGGTTATCAACCACCGGAAGGCCCATCGCCATTGACAACTAAAATTACTTATAGTCGCTTTCTCAAAGAGGTCATGCCATTCGTCTTTTTTAAACCCTCTCCGCACAGAAAGCGGTGCATCATTCTTTACAAGGTAGCTTTTGGAGAATAATGTGGTCAATACCTTAATGGAATAATAAGCCAGCCAATGACGATGCAGGTCATTTATGAAAAAGCCTACATGGCTATTTTCTCGCATCCACTGCAACATAAAAACCAGCTCGTCTTCGGTAAAATGATGGCAGAATAGCGAGCAAAATACGATGTCCGGTTTTTCGTCAAACGAAACATCTTTATAATCTGAAACAGAAAATTCGATTCCCCTGTTCCTCTTTTGCTGTCTTGCATAAGCGATGCATTCGGGGTTAATATCGACGCCCTTCAATTGCACGGGGAGATGGATCCTTTCTGCCCAATTCCTGATCGCACGTAAATTATCACCACCACCACAGCCTATTTCCATAATGCTTAATCTTGAATTGAAGTGCATCTGGTCTTTGATCAGCGCCACTATGCCATCAAGAGTAACATCGTGCCCTCCAAGTTTTCTGTTGATGAAATCCAGCTCTTGCATATTACGCTTGATGTCATCGAAGGGTATTCCCTTTTGGTCCAGGATTTCTTTTTGATATGAACGTTTTTGAAATAAGGGCATTAATAGTGTGCAGTAAACGTTTCAACAGTAAGTCCTGGGCCAAAGGCCGCTCCGAACATCTTCCTGATCGATCTTCTCTCTTGCAACATTTCCTTCAGCACAAACAAAATAGTCGCGGACGACAAGTTGCCAAATTGTTTTAAAACATCATAGGAATGGCTCAGCTGGCCGTTCGTAAAGCCAAGGCTCTTATGAATAGCTTCCAATACTCGTTTCCCACCGGGATGAATACACCAATGCGAAACGTCTTCTTTCGGTGTACCATCTTTTTGCAGTGCGCGATCTACTATCTTGTCAAAGTCCTCCTGGATCAGTTCGGGTATATAGCCGCTTAGTGTCATGAGAAACCCATTCGATGAAAGCTCCCACGCCATATCTCTTTTGCCCTTTGGAATTACTTCACTGTAAAAAGAATCAATCGTCAATCCTTGCTGTTCTTCATCAGCACTAACCAACACCGCCGCAGAACCATCCGCAAATAAGAGTGATGAGGTTATATTGTCTATTGTATTTTCCCTCTGGAAGTGCAGTGTGCACAGCTCAGTACAAACGATTAACACGTTTGTACCCTCGTCTGCTCTGCAAATAGCATCTGCCATCTTCAATGCATGAATGGCTGCATAGCATCCCATAAAATTTACAGATGTCCTGGAGATACTTTTTCCCAGGTCTAAAAGCTCCAGCACCTGCAGGTCTAACCCCGGCGCACTCATGCCTGTGCAACTTACTGTGATGAGGTGTGTGATCTTCTTCGGATCATGAGCATGTCCCAGGCAATTACGAATTGCGTCAATCGATAACAGCGGCGCTTGCCTGTTATACATTAACATTCTTTGCTCAAGAGAAGGAAAAGGTTCCAGGTTTTCGGTCGGCGGATAGAACTTCCAGTCCTCTACCGCTCTGCTATAATCTGCGATTACAGAATAGCGCTGCCCAATACCACTCTGTTGGTATAGAAAGCGTAGCTTTCTTTTTTCCGCTTCGCTGCTTGCATACACCGTTTGCATGAAGCGCAGGATGTCCATCTGCTGGTGACAATATGCCGGAACTGCTGTGCCTATCGAAATGATCTTGCTCAATGTTTAACAATAATGAGGATTATAAAAAATATCGTCGTGCAGATAGTTGAAAGTACGTTCATTAACAGGCTGTTCTTGAAATTAGCCTCTGCTTCATTCTTCCATACTTTCAACATCCAATACAGAAAAAACAGTACCACCGGGAGCATGATCAACAAATACAAATAGAAATAGTTTAGCTCACCTAAATCATTAAAACGCAGGAAGAGTAAAAAGGTTGCTGAAAGGAACAGTACCATGCTGAAAACAAACGTTCCTCTTTTTCCTAATAGGTAACTGATCGATGTCACTCCGTCTCGTTTGTCTTCTTCATGTTGGTAGATCTGCGTCAGGGGATATAGTGCTCCAATCAACAGGCTTGAAATAATGCAAGGGAGTATTGGTACGTCTGCTATTTCTTTGTTAACCAAGGTGCGGTAGGTACAAAAGAAGATCAGGGCCCCCTGGAAGATTAGCACCGTTAGAAAACCAATTATAGGATATTGTTTCAAGCGTATTCTTCTATAACTATACGCCCTTGATGCCAGAATGTAGAGCAAAATACACAGCGAAAACAACGGCGATACGAAGAAAGAAAGTACAACGGCTGCAATATCCATTACCACCGTCGTGTAAAATAATTCCTTTGTTGGCTGCATTGGGCTCCTCAAACCTCCAATCGCTGTTTCGTCCCTGTCCATGTATGAGTTATAACCATTGCTTGAAGGGTAGACCAGCAAATGAAGTATTGCCAAAACGATTACAGCAAACTGCCAGTTGATCGTCTGCAATTGGCTCAATGCAAACAATGATACAGGTAATAGGAAAAAAGAAAAATGAAAGCGAAGTAGGTGTATGGTTGAGCGGTGAAGCACAATTTAAGATAGGTAGAAATTATCAACCTCA
>DATDNL010000116.1:0-7720 GCA_036518315.1 Flavisolibacter sp.
AGAAATGATCGTGCTTAATGCCAGTGAATGGTCCGGAACCAATCGGTCTTTCATTACCTGCCCAAGCTTCACTCCCTTATGGCGGATGTTCAGGATTGAGTTCAAAATAGTATAGTCACTGGTAATGGCAGAAGGTAAAAGAAAGAAGGAATCATTGTCTTTCACGATTTCACCTTCTCCGGCTTTTACCCATCGACCAATAATATCTATTTCACTCTTTGAAAGTTTTGCAGGCTTTGCGGGGCGATGTTTAGCTTCTCTTGTTACAGTCGTCTTCCTGAAACAGGCGAGAAAGAACCCCTCTCCTTTTAACTTATCCGGGTAAAACCGGTAAGCCTTTGCATTGGCTTTTGGAGAATGCGTTTCCACAATGTTCCACTCGGGACGTATTTGAAGTGGTAGACTTTCCATTTGAAACTCGCTCACCAGCCAGTCCGCGATTTCCTCATCTTCTTCACGGGAATACGAGCAGGTGGAATAAACAAGAACGCCGCCTTCCTTTAGAGCCGCGAGAGAATCGGCCAATATTCTTTGCTGGCGTTGACTACAGAGTTGAACGTTGTTAAGACTCCATTCATCAATTGCCTCTTCGTCTTTCCTGAACAATCCACTTCCGCTGCAGGGCGCATCAACTACCATGATATCGAAAAAACCTTCCAGCTTCCGGAAGGCAGAGGGATCATTGTTTGATACAATGGCATTAGCAGCGCCCCACTTACTAATGTTATCCACGAGAATATTGTTCCTGCTGCGGATGATTTCATTACTGACGACTAAACTATCTGCAGAGACCAGTGAGAGGATGTGTGTCGACTTGCCACCTGGCGCTGCACAGAGATCCAGGACTCTCAGTGGCTTCGAAAGATCGACCAACTGTTTGAAGGCTTGTTCCAGGAACATGCTTGATGCTTCCTGCACATAATAGCAACCCGCGTGAAACAAGGGATCGAAAGTGAAAGAAGGGCGCTGCGCCAGGTAGAAGCCGTAGTCCGTCCAGGGAACGGGACTGGCAAAGGGCAAACGGGAAACGGCAATTGAAGGGTCGCCTTTATCATGAGTAATGTCGATGTATGGATCATAAGCCTTTTCGTCGGTGGACGTTATATTATTAGCGTGTGGAGTTTTCGCAGGGTTGATCCTGATCGAGGTGATCTGCTCGCCGGAATCATGAACTTCGAGGAATGCTTCTTTGTTGAAGCCCTCGATTCCTCCCAACGACTCCAGGAATTTTGGTGGTAAACTCTTCACAAATAAAAAACCTTTGACTGAACGAATCAGCCAAAGGTAATTGAGTATTTAGTTCTGATTTAGAAAGCCGGTTTAGTTAGCAAATTAACGGCTTGCTGAACCTGCGAATTATAGGTGTGAATGGTTTTAGAAACGACATTAATGCCTTCCTGTGCTTCTTTCCAATTCCTTTGTTCAATCGCTTCACGGATTGCCGGCAAGGTTTTCACGCCATAGCCGGTATAGAAGCCGGGAGCATAGATCTCGTGCTTGTACCAGGGTCGACGTGGTAAACCATTTTCAGATATCAAACTTCTTTCCGCATTGAAGAGTACCTGGTTTAACTGGTTTTGTTTTTCCAGCGGTAACTGCGTGCCGCCATTATACACTTTCTGATAGTCTTCGGCCAGTGCCTTCAACTGGACAAGGGAATTCTCCAACTCACTGAAGTTTAAATAAGGAACGGGTTCTTTTGTTGCAGGAGGCAAATAGGTCCTGGTAGGATCTTTTGCCAGGTTGTAAACATTATCCTTCACCATCTTATTCTCTATGTCTGTTTCACTCCTTTGATTATCAAGAAGAGTCTTTACATCGGTCGCGTAATCATTCAGCGTTTTATAGAAGCTGTTGAAATCAAAGGGAAGAACATCCGCATTGGCAAGGCGCATCATTACCCTGCCCGATGTTTTCGATAAAGCTACTCCGTATGCGAAACCAGGATCACCGAACCGGGTGTAGTGATCATAAGAGTCATAGACTGAATGGTAATCACCTCCATTGTCTTCACCACCAAAGCCAAGGTTCATCGAAGCGATCCCCATGTGTTGAATGAAGGGCGAATAATCGGAGCCTGCGCCTAACGCTCCAATTTTGTAGTATCTGTTACCGATCAACTTTGCTCTTGTTGCTTTGTCGGCGTCAACCAAGGTCTTAGCATAACGACGTTCTTTGATGCTTACGCCGGTCTGTGGATCAGTCACGTCATCAATCACCTGGTTGAAAAAAGGTTCTAAGGTGTGTGAACCGCTGGCACCTATGAATCCGCGTCCCGTGTTATCGGTATTGATATAAGCCACCGCTTTTTTGATCAACTCCTGCTGGTGGTCTTCGGCCCATTCGGTGGAGCCTAATAGTGCAGGTTCCTCGCCGTCCCATGCGCAATAGACTAAAGTTCTCCTCGGTTTAAATCCCTGTTTTGCGAGTTCGCCGATGGATCTTGCTTCCTCCAGTTCGGACACCATTCCACTCAATGGATCGGAAGCACCGTTTACCCATGCATCATGGTGATTGCCCCTGAGAATCCATTGATCGGGAAAATCAGTACCCACCATTTTTGCTACGACATCGTACACCGGTTTTATATCCCAGTTAAACGCGACTTGCAGGTGTACCTTGTCTCTGCTCGGCCCTACATGATAGGTGATAGGTAATCCGCCTCTCCATGCGGCGGGAACAACCTGCCCACTTAAAGACTGCAATAGAGGTAAAGCGTCTTCGTATGAAATAGGAAGCACAGGGATTTTCATAATGGTGGTTGCGTCTTTGCGCTCCAAACGCTTAGCGTCCTTTGTTGCACCAATGCCGGGCGTCAAAGGGTCGCCGGGATAAACAGGCATGTCCATCACCGAGCCGCGTTGGATTCCATCCTTGGGGCGAAATGCCCCTTCGGGATAAACGTCGCCCTGGACATAGCCATCATCTGCCGGATCCGAGTAAATGATACAACCAATTGCTCCGTGTTCGTACGCCACCTTTGGCTTAATGCCTCTCCATGATCCCCCGTATTTGGCAATGACAATTTTGCCTTTTACATCAACTCCCATTCTTTCCAGTTCTTCGTAATCTGCAGGTACGCCCCTGTTGACAAAGACCAGTTCTGCAGTGATGTCGCCATCTGCTGAATAAGCATTATAACCAGGTAATTGTTCTGCTTTTTGGCCGGAAGTTTTGTCCCCTGCTACTGCCGGTTCTTCCAGCTTCGCCTTGTAAGGCTTTGATCCCTGTAATTCCAACAGCCGGGTTTTTGGCGTGGGAAACAAAACGTAGTAAGTGTCTATCTGTGTTTGGTAGCCCCATTGCTTGAATAGGTTGGCAATATATTCAGCATTCAATTTGTCCTGCGGTGAGCCAACATGATGTGGATGAGAGGACAAATATTTCATCCATGTATCGAGGTTCTTAGCATCCAGTTGTGCATCGAATTGCTTTTCCCAATTAAGCTGCTTTGCAGAATTGGCGTCAGTAAAGCCCATAAGTTTCTGCTGGGCATTACCGGCTAAAGAAAGTAAAAGAGTTGAAAAGAATAAGGTTTGCTTCATCCTATTTGTTTATCCTTCTAAATTAGGGAGAAACGAATTGTTCGCTGCTCAAAAGGCAATTCCTTTTTCGGCTATAATGAACTGAATTCGCCTTTTTAGGCTATAATTTACAAAATTCGCCTTTTTAGGCTATATTCGTAAAAAAGAATCAAATGGCCTTAAGTGCTGTAATTACGGCGGACATTGTCAACTCTACACAGCTTCCAAAAGCCAACTATAAAAAGCTGTTGAAAAACCTGGAGCTATTGTTCGGGGAATATCAATATGAATTTTTCAGGGGAGACAGCTTCCAGGTGTTTCTAAAATCCCCAGGCGAAGCATTAGCGGTCTTATTGAAAGCAAGAACAGCGGCCATAAGACTATCGGAAAACACTTCGAGCTCTGATATAAGGGCAAGCATAGGAATTGGCACCGTGAAATTACCTGTCAAGTCAATTCAAACGGCTATTGGTGATGTTTTTGTTCTTTCCGGACGAGCATTCGATAAACTGGAAAAGGAGGAACGATTGAGTATAGTGAGCGACGAGAGAAACAAAGCAGTGAATATTGGACTGGTCGTAATTTCTCAATTTATTGATTATCTTTTTCAACGCTTGACATTCAAGCAGGCCGCCGTAGTTTATGAATTGCTGATGAACCGAACACAGACTGAGACAGCCCTGCGGTTACAAAAATCGCAGGCAACGATCAACAAGCATACACAGGCGGCAGGCTGGCCTGAGCTGGAAAAACTATTAGCAGAATATAAAGACTTAATTAGCCAAATTCAACCCTAGTATGTACATCACCTGGCTTGTAAAACTGGTACTGGCACACCTCGTCACCGATTTCGTTCTTCAACCGACCCGTTGGATCGAAAACAGGAACAAAAATCACTTCCGCTCTCTATCCTTATATGCACATGGACTGGTAACGGCAGTAGCAGCTTTGCTATTGATCGGAATTCACTATTGGTGGGTCGTGTTAATCATCCTGGTCACCCATATTGCCATTGATGGCTGGAAATCCTACCGTCCTAACGAAACGAAATACTTTTTGATTGATCAATGTCTTCACTTATTGGTGATCCTGGCGTGCTGGTATTTTATATTCCTGGATTCCAATAGCCTGGTAGCCGCATGGGCATTTGTCAATACACAGAACATTCTCGTTCCTGCTACAGCTTATGTATTTGTCAGCTTTCCTACAGGCATCTTAATTGGCCAGTTAACAAAAAAATGGAGAGACCTGATTACCGATGCTCCGTCTTTAGGAAACGCAGGCAAATGGATTGGAATCATTGAAAGGGTCGTTATCCTCACGTTTGTCTTTACACATCAATACGAGGCCATTGGATTTTTGATAGCTGCTAAAAGTTTGCTGAGATTCAATGAAACGAACAGGCCCGAAATAAAAACAGAGTACCTTTTGATTGGTACCCTGATCAGTATTGCGATTGCCATTTTAACCGGGCTAATTGCTCTAAAATTAATGGGTATACCTCTATAGATTCTTGATCTCCCCTATCAGGTCTTGTAATACTTTTTTGGCATCACCAAACAGCATGGAAGTCTTTGGCTGGAAGAAAAGATCATTCTCAATACCTGCATAACCGGGCTTCATACTTCTTTTGACAACGATCACCGTTTTTGCCAGTTCTACATCAAGAATGGGCATGCCATAGATCGGGGAAGCGGGATCATTCTTGGCAGCAGGATTCACTACGTCGTTGGCACCAAGGATCAGTACCACATCCGTGGTTGGAAATTCGGCATTGGCGTCTTCCATCTCCATCAGCTTTTCGTAGCTCACATCCGCTTCCGCCAACAATACGTTCATGTGTCCGGGCATACGACCTGCTACAGGGTGAATAGCGTATTTTACTTCAACGCCTTTTTCGTTCAATAACTTCTCCAGTTCATGGCAGGCATGTTGGGCTTGCGCAACCGCCAAACCATAACCAGGAACGATCATCACTTTGTTAGCATAGGCCATTACTACAGAAGCATCACTCAGCGTGATCTCTTTGTATGTACCCTGTTCTCTTGCTCCGCCCGTGACAGCTTTACTTCCTCCAAAAGATCCTATAAGCACGTTTCCAAGAGAACGGTTCATCGCTTTACACATCAATATGGTCAGTAGTGTACCGGCAGCACCTACCAGGATACCACCCGTGAGCATTACTTTATTGCTGTAAAGGAATCCACCGCAAGCGGCGGCTACCCCGGTAAAGGAGTTCAGCAGGGAAATGACCACGGGCATGTCTGCACCACCAATGGGCGAAACAAAGAATACGCCGTAGAGTAAGGCAAGGAAGAAGATCAGGTAGAAGATCACGTAGACCGAGGTATGAATATCAACCACGCGGGCATTGATAGAAATACGATTGGCGCTGTTGGTCAGGTAACCGGTACTATCGTCGTATGAAGAGTTAATTGTAGAAATGAGGAAGATGGTCAGTCCCAATACGAGGGCGAGCACGATCAGATTAACAATATGCTGTCCCTTGAACGACCAGTCCTTTACCCTTCCATTAAGCTTTCCCCACGCAACCATTGATCCCGCAAATGATATCGATCCAATGATAAGGCCCAGGAAAATAGTTACCAACATTCCATAGTTGACGGGTAAGCCTTCGGCCAAAACAGAAGTGTCGTTGGGATCGGTAATGCGTATGATAAAGCTCTCCTTTAGAAAGTGGTTGAATTCGATGATCGAGATCAAGGCAGCACAGGCGCCACCCATTCCATTGAACATACTCACCATTTCAGGCATCGCCGTCATTCTTATTTTCTTAGCAGCCAGCACTCCAATAATGCCACCTATTACCAGTCCGCCGAATATCCAGCCATAGTTGTGAAGTCTTTCCTGGCTAAGAGGATCCTGGTAAAGGAAAATTGTTCCAAATACTGCCAGCGTCATACCTCCCGCTGCTACCAGGTTTCCCTTGCGGGCGGTCTCGGGGTGAGAGAGCATCTTCAGACCGAGGATGAAGGTAACGGATGCTATAAGGTATATGATCGTAAGAATCGCTTCCATTAATTATTTCTTCTTTTTTGATTTAAACATTTCAAGCATGCGGTCGGTAACGACAAATCCGCCAACGACGTTTAGTGTTCCGAGGATGACAGCCAAAAAGCCAAGCACGAGGGCAAGGTAATTGTCGTTTTCGGCGCGACCCATTACTATGATCGCTCCAATGATCACCACTCCATGAATGGCGTTAGCACCACTCATCAGGGGGGTATGCAAAACACTTGGGACACGTCCAATGACTTCTATTCCAACGAAGATCATGAGGATGACGATGTAGATCATTTCACGATTGTTGGAGATCCAGCTAATTACGTTGTTCATCGTTTGTATTGAAATGTTTTTAGTTCTTCAAAGAGGTTTCTTCTATGGGGCGCTTGTTCTATCTATATCAATCTATATTCCCACTGTGCATTCCACTCGCTAAGCCACTGTGGCCTTGACCCTTTCATGCACTACTTCACCGTTGTGGGTGATACAGCTTCCTTTCACAAGATCATCCTCCCAGTTCAGGTTCAATTGGCCTTCCTTGCTGGTGATCAATTGCAGGAAATTGAGAATGTTCTTGCCATACAATTTACTCGCATCAAAAGGCATGGAAGACTGAAGACTGCTGTCTCCCACTATCGTGACACCGTTATGTACAATGGTCTCATTGTTCTTTGTAAATGGCGTATTACCACCCGTGGCAGCGGCAATGTCGATGATCACCGATCCATTGCGCATCCTTCCTATCATCTCTTCTGTGATAAGAATAGGCGCTTTCTTCCCCGGGATCTGGGCAGTGGTAATAACGATATCCGCTTTGGCAATACTGTCCGAAATTCTTTGTTGCTGCTTCTGCTTATACTCTTCTGTTTGTTCGACAGCATATCCACCGGCCTTGGAAGCGTCGGCAGCACCTTCCACTTCAACAAACTTGGCCCCGAGACTCATTACCTCCTCCTTCACAGCAGGACGGGTATCGAATACTTCCACAACGGCACCCAATCTTCTTGCTGTAGCGATAGCCTGCAAACCGGCAACGCCGGCACCAAGGATCAGGACTTTCGCGGGAGCTATGCTTCCCGCCGCCGTCATAAACATCGGGAAATAACGGGGATACAAGTTGGCTGCGAGCAATACCGCCTTATAACCGGCGATGTTGGCCTGCGAACTTAATA
>DATDNL010000117.1:0-5224 GCA_036518315.1 Flavisolibacter sp.
GGCGAACGGAAGCGTAAGGGTCGGCAAGGCCGGAATATTCATTACCAAACCATTTACCTACCAGGGAAAGCACCGGCTAAACGATATCACCTTTCTGCACTGATCACACGGCCAAATAGTAATCGAACATCAGTAGGTGCCACAAAAATTTGAATTACAGATAGGTTTATCTCGTCAGTAAGGAAACGATTCTGAAAGCAGGCACTTAACTGGCCGTATCCTGGGCTTAAAGTGGGCTTTGCAGGGGCTTAAGGAGGTGCCAAGCTTGTCATCGAGAGCCTTTTAGTCTTTTCGTCCGGATGATTATCATACATCATAATCTTGTATTTACTAGCTCGAAAGGCTCCTAATCAAATAAGGATTGGTAATTGAAAAGATTTCCTGAGTGGGTCGTTGCAGGTCTGCAATTATTTAAGACGACTTCATCACAGGTATCAATGGTCAAATTCCCGAAGGACATGTTGAAGGCTTAATTGCGTTATTGAAACTAACTGACCGGGATAGTGACTTCGAGTTTGCAACCTTTGCCGGGTGCTGTTTGGATGAAAAATCTGCCGTTATGCACCTGGACCCTTCTTTTAATGTTTTCCAATCCAATACCGGTTTTGGTAGCCACGCCGTCGAAGCCGATACCGTTGTCTTCGATTGCCAGGTGGATATCACCATTGTTTCTTTCAACAGTCACGTCCACTATCGAGGCATTAGAATGTTTTAGGATATTGGTAAACTGCTCCTGGAGGATGCGGTACATAGCAAGTTGAATATCTGCACCGGGGTTTTCATCCGGGTTTTCAAAATGATAGTTGACGGTTAGCTGATTGGACAGGTTCATAGTATTGACAAGGCTCCTTATTTTTTCCTGTAGCGAGACGGCACTATCAACGGAAGGAGCCAACCGATGAGAAATCTTTCTTAGCTCCTCGATGGCTTCTCTCATATAATTGCGGATGTTGTCCACAATCGGCGCAATTGTTTTTTCGTCCCTAAGCAGCATTTTCATGAAATCAATATTGAGAAGGGAGGCTGCTACCATCTGTTTTACATTGTCGTGCAATTCCATGCTTATTTGCTGCCTTTCGACTTCCTGCGCATTGGTCACGGCCCTGTTGATCCGTTTCTCCTCCTCTACCTGCTCGGTAATGTCTATAATGGTGCCGATAATGGCCGGCCTTCCCTTGTAGGAAATCGGTGAGATAATCATTTCGATCGGGATCACGAGCCCCAATTTTGTGATCCCCCTGAAAGTAAAATGGTCAGATTGGGTTTCTGCCTCATCCCTGGAAGCATGCGTGTTTACTATGACAGGCAGGTCGTCCTGGTGAATCAACCGCTCAAAGGTGATTTCATTGAACAACTCGTCTCTCGAATAACCGCTGATCTTTTCGAACTGCGGATTAACATATACATATTTGCCATCCTGCAGAATAAAAACGCCTACCACGGTTTCCTCCACTAACTTTCTGAACTTCTCTTCACTTTCCTTTAGTTCATTTTCGGCTCTCTTCTTTTCGGAAAAGTCAACCCCTATTCCAAGGAGGCACTTTTTATTGTTGTAAACAATGGGTATAACAGTGATATAATAATCAAGCCTCTGACCCTGCTTTGTCATAATACCCATTTCAATGGTAGCCTTTCCCGTCTCACTTGCTTCCTTTCTTTTCGCTAATACCAGGTCTACCTGGCTTTTGTCAACAAAATCGATACTCTTCATGGTTGCTATTTCCAAATCATTATACCCAGTCACCGTTTCAAGATTAGCATTCCATCGTATCATGTTAGCATCCATGTCGCTCAGGTAAAAAATTCCGGGCATAAAGTTGATCATCGTATCTGAAAGATTCTTCTCGTGAAGGATGATCGCTTCCTGGCGTTTTCGTTCGCCGATATCTTCTATTTGAGAAACGAAGAACAGAGGGCTACCGTCGGTGTCGCGCACCAATGAAACTCCAACATGTGCCCATACAACAGACCCATTTTTATGAATATACCGTTTCTCTACCTGGAAGCTGTCGATCTCCTTATTGAGCGTTCGTGACAGGTAGTCCGTATCTTCCTTAAGGTCAGCTGGGTGAGTAACCTGTTGAAAGGTTGATGATAGCAATTCCTGTTCAGAGTAGCCGAGCATTCTACACAATTCCTTATTGACTCTTTGGAAATCTCCACCCGGCAATACCAGGGCCATACCAATGGCTGAATCCTCGAAGGCACTACGTAGTGTGGATTCGCTTAATGCGAGCTGCTCCGTTATTTCCTTTCTGTCGGTCATATCCACGTTGATGGCAATGGCGCCAACAATTTTACCTTCTTTACCTCTTAATGGAATTGCTGAATTGAGGAGACTTTTACGTTTCCCATTAATAAGTTCAATTTCTATTTCTTCATTGATGGTGGTTTCGCCCTTAGTTATAGCCCTGGTGCTGGCCCATTCGCCCGGTTGCACTAATTGCCTTGTATCCACACGCCACGCTTTACGGATCGCAGGGCCTTTACTGCCAACAGTCTTCGATCCATTCCATAATTCCTTACCAGCGGAATTGCCTAAAGTAATTTCCCCTTTCTCGTTGAAAATCCACACGCCAACAGGCATGCTCTCAATGACAAGGCTTAATAAACTTTCGTTGGCACTGATGTCGTCCAGCATTTGATTAAAAGCAGTTCCTAATTTGAACAGTTCAAAGGTTCGAAAAAGGGGTGCCCTTACCTTCCGATTACCATTTTTGATATTGTCAGCTGCGGAGATGAGCTTATAAAGACCTTTGCTCAGCTGCTCAGCAATTAACAACGCAAAGAGAATTGACAATACCATTGCGAGAATTATATATAAACCCGCCCTCCTTACGATACTGATCATGTTCTGCTGGATGTACTCCTGGCCTACGCCGGCGCGCGCCCAGCCTACGATTTTTTTATCGATAATGATTGGCACCGCGATATCGAGGACGTGTTCATTTTCCACGAGTACTTTACTAGTACTTGCAACTTCCAGCTTTCGGCTGACGCTATCTGTCGCTCTTGTGCCTATGTAACTGGTTCTAGTATGGGCAAGTACCACTCCCTCCGGCGAAATGATCATCGCATATTTCAGGTTAGGGAAATTGATGTGGGACAGCGTCAAACGCTCCAACTCGTCGAAGTCATTCGCCATCACGTAAGGTGTCGAGTTGATAGCATAATCGTTTACAAAGCTGAAGGTTTGCTGAAGGTTTTGCTTTTGTAGAAATTGTTTTTGATGGCGAACGAGGTAAAGTACAAAGGCGGTCATTAACACCAACTGTAAGAGTGCTGTCCCGACAATCAAGCGGCCCCGGATTTTTCCTGGCCAGAGGCGGTTCAACAATTTATGAAATAATGCCATGCTATTTATGGTCTTTTATGACAGAAGCATAATTGTTCATTACTTCTTTTATCGGTTGATATGAGTTGCTATCTGCGGTTTCACAGTGAATAAAGTGTATCCTGGCTAGCGCCGTTCGACCTTCAGCATTGGTGTGCATCGACAAAAACAGGTCTTTTAATTGCGCAGCTATTCGTTCATCCATGTCGGTCCGAAACAGGATAGCACTTCCAACTATGCCAGGTGTCTGCCACCTCTCAACTACCTTAGAAGCGACCTCCGGCCTGCGCTTGATGAAGGCATTCCAGCTGATAGTACTGGAAAAGCCCGCAGAACATTTGCCCAAGTAGACATTCAAGAAGACGGATTCGTATGACTCGAAATACTTGAATTTAACATCGTGATTTACGTCTATACCTTTTTTGGTTAAATAAAGTATTTGCAAAACATAGCCAGATAAAGCAGGTGCCCCCGGCGTAGCTATCGTCTTTCCTTTGAGATCGGAAAACTCATTGATAGCGGAATCTTTGTTTACAACGATGGATCCAGTGTTTCCAGCCTGGTCGACAACCTTTCCGACGATCATATAACCTTTATGTATGGCATCCACGGCGGTAATCCCATTGGTTATTGTGAGATCGTAGTACCCCTGGGCTAATTGCTCGTTATACTTTCCATAAGTAGTCGTGGCCACCGTTTGAATCCGGATACCTTTGAGGTGATCGTTTAAATATTTTACAATAGAATCGGTCAACTCGTAGTAAGCTTGATTCGGAACGCCAAACAGCAATACTTTTTTTTCTTTCATATCAGTTGCAAACGCGGGCTCGTAATGAGAGGTTTTTGACTTACAACCTTGAAGGACAGGGCTCAAAAGAATGAGCGAGCAAAAAAGTAAAGCCAATACGGTTTTCATGAGACGTTTAAATGAGGTTGTTTTGTAGTGCATACTTTACCAATTCCGCATTTGTCTTCATTTCCATCTTGCTCAGAATTCTCGCCCGGTGCGTACTTACGGTCGACATTCCCAGGGATAACTGTTTCGAAATATCTGAAATTGATTTCCCCTCCACCAGAAGTTTGAAAACATCGAACTCCCGAGTCGATAATGATTCGTGAACGGGAATGTCGCCTTCATCCTTATCCAGGTTGGCTGCCAGTTGTTCCGCGACGTATGGAGAAATGTACTTGCGTCCACGCAACGCTCTTTCGATAGCGGGTATCAACACCTCGGCCCCGTCCGCCTTATTCAGGTAACCCCAGGCGCCTGCCTTCAGTGCGCGGATAGCATAATGCTCCTCCGGATGCATACTCAAGATCAGGATGGGAAGACCAGGTGCTACGGTCTTCACTTGTTTTATTACATCTAATCCACTTCTGCCCGGCATAGAAAGATCGCAAATCACAAGGTCATAAGTGCGATTGTTAATGTTATCCATTGCTTGCTCCGCCTCGGAACACTCATCGAAACTTGACGAAGGAAAGTGCATCAGCAGAATTTGTTTTAACCCATCCCGGATTATCTTATGATCGTCAATCAGCAGAAATCTCATATTGGTTATCAACTTTTGTAGAATAATAATGACACGATAAATCATCCAAACAGCCACACCTGACGCCGTTGGTTTTTCATTATTTTGATCTTAAGTGTTTTTGCTCTGTAGTAAAGTAAGGTTTATCCAGTTTCATAAAACATGATAATGGTTTTACAACCGGATGACCTTCATGAGGTAAGAGAACCGGATGAGCAAGTTTGAGCAGTAAATGCCAGGAAAGAAACGAACCAACTGAAGCCTGTTTTTTCCAGCCCTTAAGCAAATCAAATCACTATATCATGGAAAAGACGGCCCTTCAACTACTGCCTGAACTGCTGCGAAAGCAGTTGCAGCA
>DATDNL010000118.1:0-6920 GCA_036518315.1 Flavisolibacter sp.
GTGGGACTGAATTCATAATTGCTAAACAGTGCAAAGTTGTTGATCCTCGTTGCATAATCGGTCAACACGCTATCTGTTTTTTGATAGCCAACGTACTTGTTCGCCACGGTGTCCTTCTTTATGCGGATGTAGCCGGCATCGTAGGTCGAGGGACTGAGATCTACACTCACTCCACCGATAATGTTTGCCTTCTTCCAGGCGAGGTTTTGTTTATGCTGTGCTATGAAAGAATAGCTGTTAAAACTGCTTTCGTTGATCTCGCCGTGAGCAAGATCTTTTTGCCCGACCCATCTTCCGTTCACTTTCTTGTAGTCGTCTTTTATGCGGTAATTAGGGTTCTGTCCGATGGTATTATCGCGATAGATAATAGAGGCAATTGTTTTGCTGTTATCGTTCCAGGTGTGCGTCAATGTTGAACGATAGCGAAAAGCGTCCACCTTTCTGTAAGTAAACGTCTGTGGGTTGACGAATTTGTGGGTGGCAAACATAGTGCTGTCTACACCACTTGGCATATCACTGAAGTAATCGACCCATGTAGCACTGTTTGAAAGAATGGTTTTGTTGGTAAAGCGATAGTCAATTCTGCCAGTCAGGGTTGCCTTGTGAAAATCGGAGTAGTCCATAAAGCCGTTTCTTTTATCCGCATAATAGCCGCTTAAGGCAAAGCCCCATTTATTTTGACTCCAACTGGACTGCAGATCGCTTCTTTTGTACCCGATATTGTTTGCCTGGGATGACAGTTTCAAAACGGGCACTGTAGTTGGCGCAACTGTAATAAAATTGACCACGCCGCCGATCGCCTCACTTCCATAGAGAGATGAGGATGGTCCCTTGATGACTTCAATGGTCTTGACCGATGCCATGTTCATTTCCAACAGTGCGTTGTGGTTGTATAACCCTGTAGTGCGAACCGGGATGCCATCTTCTAAATAAAGAAATAGGCTCTTCGTGGTCATTGGCTGGCGTATACTCATCTGGTGTTGCTCGTTTCCAAGGTTAACCATGTTAACACCACTGATCTTGTTTAGCAGTTGATCAACTGTTGTGGCCTTCGTGTCTTGTATTGCTTTAGTATTGATCTGGCTAATGGCAATGGGGGCCTGTGAACGCTTCACCGTTTCGCCGCGGTTGGCAGAGACCACCACTTCGTTCATGATCGAGTTGGAGGGCACCAACGGAATAGTCTCCCTAAGATTTTCGATGGAAAGTGTTTGAGTTGTATATCCAATGAAGGAAACTGAAATGGTTTTACAGTTGGCTTTGCAGTTGATCATATATTCACCAGAGGCATTGCTGGTACAACCGCAGTCGCATCCGGGGTCAACGCAGTGGATGGATGCTCCTTCAATTGCTTCCCTCGTTACGGCATCAATGACTCTTCCTTTAACCTGGGCTTGGGCATAGCTGGTGTGCGAACAAATGAATAGTATAAGTACAATTGCCAGGTACTTTGCAGTCGACATAAGAAAATGTTTTGCGTTTCAAAATCGCGGGCAAGATTATCATGCAACAGGCGTTATAAGTAGCGCGTAAGGCATGAACCGTTAAAAAACAAGCTTGAATTGATTAGCCGACCGCCGGTGGATGAAAGATTGAATCGATAAGTGAGTGTTGCCGGAAAAGAATTGGTTCCTCGTTGTAAATGGGAGCTTCACAGGTTAACGACGGAATCGCCGGTTTCTTTATCTCGCTGCAGAATAATACTTCCTGCACTTTTACTTTTGAGGAGTTGTTGGTGTTGTTGGAAGAATCCTGCTTTTCCTCCTCGGCCAGTCGTTTCATCATCTGGCATTTACCGTTGCAATGCAGTTTCGGACGACTCTTGTTAATACAAAGATTCCTGGAAATAAAGTCCTGGTTCACCTTGTACTCGGCGACTACCAGCCATTTGCTAAAGGCCTGGGCGAGTATCAGCATCATCAATATCGGGATCAGGACGAACTTCATTGAGGATGCGAATATCTCTTATAAGTGCTTTGGTGCCGTGAATATTGATCAACTCACTGTATGATTTTGGTCAGTAGGAAAGATATATGGCATCATAACGAATTGAACCTGATTAAGATCAGCCAATAAGGACATTAAGGTCATAAATACAGTTTTTACCCGAATCCAATTTTGTGTAACAAAAATCAAACGAAATGGAAACGATATCTGTAACACACCAAAGTGCGCATTACAACAGTGAAAGAAAAACCTCTTTATTTTCCAAATTCATGGACTGGAGCGACGCTCAACAAGGCAACCGTTTATTATGGCTGGGAGTGATCCTCTCGTTCCATGGTTGCATTTTAACGCCCCTCGCGGTCATGGCTGTCCTCCTGGCCGGTACTAACCTTACACTATTCATGATCACAATTGTGGCGATGGGTATAAGCCTCGTAAGTAACCTCGCCGCCATGCCTACGAAGATTACCATACCTCTCTTTGCCTTGAGCATTATAATGGACCTCGTTGTAATAGGCTTTGCTTTGGCCCACGGACTTGACATTTCCAGCACCTATGTCTAAAACAGTTTCCTATGAACATCAAACCACCGGTCAGCCGGTGGTTTTTTTATGTCTTGCTTTGAAATCGGAAGCTGTAGGTGGCTTAGCAAAAGGCCGTTTTTACGGTCGGGAGTAGGGCAGTAGACCTTGTCCAATCAATCGCTGTCCCGTTTCCGGAAGAATTCAGTCATCTAATCCTTTGCCCGCCAGGATTTGCGGGATGTATTTCTCGACTCTCGATTCCCTTGTCTTTGATTGTTTCGGTTGTGAAAAATGAAAGAGATAGGCTCTTTGCCTGCCGGGAGTCAGCTTATCAAAGGCGGCTTTTAATTTGGGTAGTTTGTCCAGTTTCTTCTGAAATTCCTCCGGCACTTTGTACTCAGAGGTTTTCTTCAACTTCACGGTGAGACCTGCTTTTTCGACTTCAATGGCCTGGTAAATGTAGGCCTTGACTATCTTCTCCTGTTTGGTGATATCATTAAGACTGGTGAACCGAATTTGCCTCGCCGCCTGCACATTTTCGGTTTGCTGTACAAGTATTCCTTCTGTGTCTTTCAATAAAGCTCCTTTGAAAAAAAGCAGGGCACAGTATTCCTTGAAGCCGTGTATCAATACGACATTGGTATTTTGAAAGGTGTAACAGGGGCAACCCCATTTCAGCTCTTCAACGAGTCCGCAGTCGAGGATGATGGTTCTTAATTTCTGAAACTCTTTATGCCATTTTTTGTCCTCGGCAAAGAAGAAGTCAACTTTTGGGTTCATACGGTTTGAATTATCTATTAGCTACTACAATTTTCCTGTTGAGAGGCCTAAAATACCACGAAACTAGCGTCAGTAAAACTAAGAGCAAAGATGGAAACAGATCTTTAGCAGCATCACCGCTTGCGATGTGCGAATACATTGCTCCTGACATCATAAAGACAAAACCGGCATAGACCCACTCTTTGAGTACCCGGTAACCTGGGATCAGCAGAACGATAACCCCGAGAATTTTACAGGCGCCCAGTAGAGTGAGCATGTAAACAGGATAACCCAGGTGATTGATCATGTCGGCGCCGCCCTGTCCTTGTTTTGATCGCATCAGTTGAACTATTCCCGTAGATACCATCCCGAGCGCCAGCCAGGCTGTCGAGATCCAATAGATCCATTTGTTACGTTTTTCCATCGTTGGTTATTTTAATTGTTTCATTGCATTTTCCAGCCGGTTGTGAGCCATGTTGATTCCCTGTGCAAAGGGCAGTTTCAATACCTCGTTCCGCTGTGCGACAGTCTCGTAGATCACGTGCATATTCAGTTTGCTCGTGCCAGGACTGAGTGATTCAAACTCGTACACCTCGAGTTGAACGCCGAAAGGAGTGTTCTCCATTTCGAAGGTTCGGGTGATCTTTTGGTTGGGAAGGAATTCATGGATAACTCCATTGGCGTGAAAGGCCACATTTCCCTTGTTGTCCGATGTCTCAATCCTCCAGCTCCCGTGCTTTTTACTTTCCAGCTTCAGAACTTTCGTTCCCATCCATTGTTCTACGAATTCCGGTTCGGTGTAGGCTTTGAAGAGCAGTTCGAGGGGCAGGTCGAATTCCCTTGTGATGAGCAGGTCATGTTTACCTTCTTCCGCGTGCACCTTTGTTTTGCGTTCCATGGTATTCTATTGTTTTGATTGGTGTTGTTTCATGATCGTTTCCAGCTTATTGAACCGTTCGTCCCACATGGCCCGGAAGGGTTCTATGAAATCGGCTATCTCTTTCATTTTCTGCGGATCTAAATGATAGTACATCTCCCTTCCGTTCTGTTCCTGCTTCAGCAACTGGCATTCGGTTAGGATCTGCAGATGCTTTGAAACCGTTGGTCGGGCGGTGTCGAAATTGGAAGCAATCGCGCCAGCCGTCATTGCCTGCGAGGCGACCAATAGCAGGATAGCTCTCCTCGTGGGATCGGCAATAGCCTGGAAAACGTCTCTTCTTAGATTCATTGCGTAGCTATTTGGCTACGAATATACGTGTAGCTATTTAACTACGCAAATTATTTTACGGCGATTTTTACTGAAGCCGGAATCTCTGCATTGAGTGTCTACTCGTCGTTTGCCGGGTTGTTTTTTTACAAAGTGAATGGTAAAGCCTGGTCAAACCGTACCCAAGTCCAACTCAGAGCCTCCTCCTGGATCTGCAACTGGCCCGGGGATTTTTTGCGGACGCCAGCCTGGGGAATGTCAACATCTGTGTCCTTCAAGCCACCAATGGGTGAAATATGCGGAACGTCGAATCACGAGGAAAGGAGAGGGTTGGGAAAGGATCCATAAGAATATACAAATAGGAAGCGATAAGGATAGTAAACAGATACGATAAGGATATCATAAGGATAGTAATAGGTTGCCACGACCATACCCCGACGAAAGTCCGATCAACGTTCGACCATCCCTCGACTAAAAGAAGTAACAAATCTTAAACATAAAAGAAAAGTACTGCGGAAAGAAGTCGATTAATGAAGTGTTGTCAATATATGGTACAGGCGTCAAAAATCCAATGACTAAATTCAAAATATCACCGCAATTTTTTTGCCGGCATAGATTAATGGAGGTGCGTTCTTTTGGCCCGGAATATCTTAAAAACTGATGGAGAGGATGTTTCTTTTTAGAATAATAGAGAGTGGGCTTTTGTGGAGGTATGGTGGGCGTAAAGTAAGTAGGGATGGAGTAATTAGCGGCTTGGAATTTGGAATTTGAGATTTGAAATGTTCGGGATTCAGGAGTCCTCCGCTTGCCAATGATTTTCATCATTGCGTTAACAGTTTGTTACTAACAAGAAACAATTGAAGGAGTGATGGGAGTCAGCCAATTGTCGTTTGGCTGGGAATAGTTTTGCTTTCCTGGTAAACAATCAAAATGAAGCCAACGAAACGGCAGTATATGACTAAGAGCGTAGTGTTATATTTCCCTTACATGATCAACCTGAAAGCTTTCGTGGTAACCGAGAGTCTCAATAATGTTGACATCGACCCCGCAGATCTTTTCCTGAAGGCTAACTTAAATGAAGAGCAGGTAGCAAAGGCCTGTTCCATGTACGGCGCCGAATTAATTTAAGGTTTTCCTGGCCCTTGTCAAGTTCGTGTTAAATCCTTTTCCTTGAACAATTCCAGCCCTTGTTTTGCTGTTATAGCTGCACCCACACAACTAAAATTCTAAACAAAAATGCAGCTTAAAACGAAAGGCCTTTTAACGGCCACTTTGGCGGGTTTGACATTGTTGCAAGCCTGCAAAAAGAACGATCTTTCTAACAATAGTACACCCACAAGAGGAGGGACTACTACAACTTCATCGGCCAGCGCTATAAAGGACACGACGATCGCCGACGCAAGGGATATTTACCTATGGTATAACCAGATCCCTTCCACTTTCAACGCACAAAGCTATGCCGACCCGAACGCTATCATGGAGGCGGTTCGCCAGTACAGTAACGAGCCCGGCTTTTCTGCCCCCGTTGACAAGTGGAGCTTTGGCATGAAGCAAACCGACTGGAACAATTTGAGTAATGGAGTTTCCGCCGATTTTGGAATGAGTGTCTTCTTTTTCAAGGAGGGCGACCTGAGAGTAAAATCAGTTGAACGTGGCTCGCCTGCAGGAGTGGCCGGTATCCGCCGCGGATGGAGGATCACTAAGATCAATGGCAGCACCAATATCAGCACTTCGAACGCGGATTTTATTTCGAATGCTGTATGGAGCAGCCAGGCTGGCAGCTTCACCTTTACAAAGCCTGATGGAAGTTCGGTCGATTTGAATCTTACCGCAGCGTCCTACCAGGAGCATCCTATTTACCTTGACACGATCTATAACGTCGGGGCGAAAAAGGTTGGCTACTTCGCTTTCAACTCGTTCCTCGGGGATACGACTGAATTGTATAATGGTTTCTCAAGAGTATTCAACCGTTTTGCTGCCGCTAACATCACTGACCTCGTTGTCGACCTGAGGTATAATGGCGGTGGTTACGTGACCGTACAGCAAAAGCTCGCCGACTGGCTGGCACCTGCTGCCGCAAACGGACAGTTGATGATGAAGGAGCAGTTTAATGATAAGTACACGCAGTACAACAGCACTGATGTTTTCCAGAAGCTCGGGTCATTGAACTTAAGCCGCATTTACTTTATTGTTAGCCATAACACGGCGTCTGCGAGTGAGTTGCTAATTAATAACCTTAAGCCTTTCGTGAATGTCCAGTTGGTTGGGCCAACCAAGACCTACGGCAAACCGGTTGGGTTCTTCCCCATACCCGTAGGCGACTGGTACATCTTCCCTGTTTCATTCAGGTCAACGAACAACAGTGGACAGGGTAATTATTTTAATGGAATGGACCTTAATAGTACCGTTGCCGATGGCCTTGACAAGGACTGGGGTGATGTTACAGAATCTTGTTTGCAGAGTGCCTTGACCAACATTTCTAC
>DATDNL010000119.1:0-4597 GCA_036518315.1 Flavisolibacter sp.
AAAATCGACTAACTCAGAAGAGTGATTCAAAAAGGGCCGCGGGGCGACGCTTTCAAAAATGACGGTACAATTGAACCCGACCTATCTAAAGACTTTTGAATACAGGTTAAGCATGATCCTTCCTATTCAATTGGCGAGCAAATTTTATGTGGTGCAAGAGCTGCCAAAAGTAAAAATACCTTTAGCTGTTTGCTTGTATAACTTCAATCTTATTTGATTGACCCATCAGAAGCGCTCATATCCCTTACGGCAACATATTTGCCATCTCTCTTTTCAAATAGGGTCATATAATTTCCGACATTGATCGGAGTGTGTACAGAATCTACGACCTGGTAGTGTCCAATCTCGACAACCATGTTCCCGTCATTCGATACAAATACATCCTTTGTCTGGAAAGTGATTCGGTCCGTATTGGAAATGATGTCGTTTTTCAAAAAGTTAACTATAGCTTCCTTTCCAACTAGCGGAGCCCTGTTTTGAAAATAACTCGTGGCGTCATCTGCGTAATAGCCGATGGACTTCAATTGCCCGGTATTGTAGATCTCTGCAAATGCATCTTCCTTGGCCTGAATCTCTTTCTTGATTTGTTCCTTGTCAATGGCTGCGGCTACCAGCGTCTCTTGCTTCTTTTCGTTGCAGGCAAAAATTAACCCAGTGCATACTATTAATAATCCTTTCAGAATAATATTTTTCATAATCAAAGTATTCTTTTCGTGGCTATGATAATTAAATTTAATAGTTCAAAATCATATGACACTTCTCGGGCAGTTGAGTTGCCTTAGGGTTCCAACTTTTTTGATATTGAACGGATTAATGTGTCCAGTCAACTATGTTTAAATCATCCGGTCAAGGAGTCGTATTTGCTTTCATCAGCCGTTGTGGCAATTCATACAATCGTCTCTCCAATTGACTCTTCTTAACGACTACTTAACAGCGGGGTTTCAAAACTTTGTGTCCTACACATCATAAAATCAAAACCAGTCGTATGACAAAATATTTACTCCTTGCAACCGTAACCGTAATGTTGGTAGCATGCGGAAAAGAAAAACTGCCCTTACCCGTTGTCCCACCGGGTTCCACCCACCCGGTGATGGCATATAAAGACCTTCAGAATAAAGAGGTGAAATACGGTCAATATCAATATGTTGATGTCGACAGCGACGGCACCAACGACATCCTTTTCAACGTTCTCCTGCTGGGTGATCCCCTGCTCCAACGCGACCGGGTTCAGTTCTATGCCAATTCCGGCATCAAACGGAATCTTCTCAACAATACTCAAGATGAATCCCCCATGTTAAACAAGGGTGATAGCATTTCGAAAAAGCATAACGGCTATGACTGGTGGGAAATATCGGCAATTGTATTGGCAGAAAAGATTATTGACAATAATGGAAGCTACTGGCAGGGTCTCTGGAAAAATGCCGATCATAAATATTTGCCCATCCAGTTTGAAAAGAACAGTAAGCTTTATCACGGTTGGATTGAACTTTCGTTCAATACTACCGAAGAAAAACTCATCCTTCATAAAGCGGCCATCAGCACTGAGGAACAAAAGAGTGTCCAGGCTGGCATTTGACGACGGGTCGATGGCCGCCTTCCATTAAAAACGACGACGAACCTCTTAAGAAGTTCGTCGTCGTTCTTTCAAGCCAAAACCTTAAGCTTCGATCTTTTCCCAAACTGTTTTTGAAGTAGCCTTTACCTGCATAGTGCCATTAGAGGTGATCTCGACATTAGTAATGCGGTAAAGCCCTGGCTTGTAGTCGCTGGGAACTGCCAATCCCTCTATAGTGGCGTTGGAGGGTAGAAAACCGCCATCGCCCTCTGTGATGGTGTTCAGCACTTCCATCTTTTCCAAGGGGCAGAAATACAGGATGGCTTTGGTGAAACTGCGTTCCAAACGCACCGGTGAGAGGTTGGCGGTAACCGTTTCGCCATGAGTCATACGCCTTTCTTCCATCTTTTCCTTCAAAACATTGGATTGTGAATAGCTGGTTAGCATGACGGAAGTGTAGCCCTGGGGTGTTGTCCCTTTTGCACCGAAAAGCCTTGAAAACAAGGACCTCGTTTCTTTTTTCATACGTGGTATTTTAAAGGGTGATAAAAAGCATGTTGCCGAAACTCGTTGCGTAAAACGCCTCGTGTAATACCAGGAAAACCGATACCATTTAAAATGACAGCAGAAGAAGTAAAGCCGGATTTACCTATCAAAAACAGGAGTAGAACTTGTACGGAAACAGCTTAACATTACCAATCGTTTTCTTTGCCACCTTCTCTATATCAATTTACGAAAAAACTTCTGAGACCGCACTTTTTTCTTGAATGAGCCGCAGCTGAATAAAAAAAAGAGGCCGAATTAACAGCCTCTTTTATTCAATGTGATGTTGATTGACCGTTAGTCTTTCTTCTTCTTGACAAGCAATAACATCACCACACCGAAAACAAGCATCAGTCCTCCCATCCAAAGGTTCATATTGTACGAGAGGGATCTTTGATACAGCTCAGTATCATTTCTCGTGAAGAATCCATAGACGAGAAGAATCACACCGAAAACGGAAAACATCAGGCCAATCGGGATTTTTATATCTAGCATAAAATATCGTTTAAGGTTTACCAGAATAAAATTGATAGGATAACAAAGATCACCAAAACCAGCAGGGCAAGAGTATTAGTCCTTTTGATCCATGGAACATTGGCTTCACTGATCTTAGGAGTGAAGGCATAGACAAGGCCTTGAAGTTCCTGGTCAGTTTTCTCTCTCTTCGTAGCCAATGAGACCGTTACAGTAACCACCGTCGCTGTCGCACAGGCAAAGATGGCTGTCCAAAAGTTTTGAGCCATTTCAACTGGGTACGTGTGCACTACTGTGCCCAGCCAACCTCCTTTGACAAGCGAATTTGCATGCTCGGGAGCTGTCAGTCCATGGTGGGCAAGCGCAACGAGGAACCCCAATAATAAACCAAGGAAAGCTCCATGCCCGGTAGAACGTTTCCAGAACATGCCCAGGAAGATCACCGCAAACAATGGCGCATTGATCATTGAGAAAATGGTTTGAAGGAAGTCCATGATGTTACCAAACATACCGGCCAGGTAGGCCGCAGCGATACTCACCAACACACCGAATATGGTTGCCATTCTTCCCACGAACAGGTAGTGTTTTGCATCTGCCGCCTGGTCGGACGTTGCCGGCCGTATATAGCTCTGGTAAATATCATATGTCCAGACCGTGTTGAAAGCAGAAACATTACCCGCCATACCCGACATGAAGGAGGCTAGCAAGGCAGTGATTCCCACACCTAAAACGCCTGCCGGCAAATAATGCTTCAGCAACATAATTATCGTGAGGTTATAATTCGGCTCCCCATCTGCTCCCGTAATGTCGATTGCACCGTTATGCATCAACACAAGGGCGGCAATACCCGGAACAATGATGAGAAACGGAATAAACATTTTTGGCAGTGCGCCGATCAAGGGAGTTTTCCGCGCAGCCGTGGTTGATTCAGCAGCCATCGCTCTTTGCACAATCAGGAAGTTGGTGCACCAGTAGCCAAAGGAAAGCACAAATCCCAAACCGGCAAAGATGCCGTACCATTCAACCCCTAAAGGATTTGCATTCGCGCTACCCGTGTACTTCCATGTGGTGGTAAACGTATCGGCAGCGTAGCTTTTCCCTGGTATTGATGATACAATCGGTGCCAGGTGCTCCTTTAATCCTCCCCATCCTCCCATTTCAAGCATGGTAAGAATAACGATCGGGAGTAACCCAATCAAAATGATGAAGAACTGCAGCACTTCATTATAAATAGCCGACGAAAGGCCTCCCAGGTAGGTATACGCAAGAACGACCGCCGCAGACAGCCACAAACTAAGATTGAAATTCCAGCCGAGCACCTGTTCCATAAGAAGCGCCAGTGCGTACATTGAAATACCTGAAGCCAATATGGTCATTACAGCAAAGAGTATGGCATTCAAAGCACGCGTCTTTTCATCGAACCTTAGTTTCAGATATTCCGGAACAGACCTCGCTTTGGAGCCATAGTAAAAGCGCATCATGAAGACAGCGAGGAAGACCATGGCGGGAATAGCACCGACCCAATAGAAGTGGGTGGTCAGCATTCCATACTTGGCACCGGAGCCTGTCATACCCATTACTTCCAATGCACCAAGATTGGTTGAAATAAAGGCAAGTCCCGTTACCCAGGCGGGCAGTGAACGGCCGGCCTCCAGGAATTGTTTTGCGTCCTTCATGTATTTGCGTAGAAACCATCCAATACCAAGAACGAAAACGAAATAGATCACCATGATAATGTAATCTATCAGATGTAGTTCAACTTTCATTGTGATTGTTTAGAGTTAGTTTTTAGAGAATAGCAAAGTTGCAAACTGTGTAAATGTAGTAACCTTCTTTATGATATTCATCAGGCTGAAAATGAGAATCCTCATTTGTTGAAAACTTCCGTGGCTTCGCCCTGCCTTCTTTTTTACGGCGTTCAGCTGTGGTCACAGCCATTTGAGAACCATAATAAGCATGAATTTACGTAGCAGAAGAACTGCCTTCGATAGTCGCAAACGAATTGATCCAGGAAACCCCTTAATT
>DATDNL010000120.1:0-2353 GCA_036518315.1 Flavisolibacter sp.
TCATTTGTGCCCAGCACAGACACCGTCTTTGAAAGGAAACGATAGTATTTCAACATATCCCCCTTGAAGTTTTGCCTTTTCTCCTTGAGGGTATTTATGATGTCGTCGGCATGGTAGTTCTGTAGTTCAGCAGGCTGTTTATGCAACGCACTTTCAATGACGTTGTCGGTTACGGAAGAGAGAAAGGTATCGACCGAATTGGTCCATTCCTTTTCATTCAATTCATTGAGAAATGACCTGTCAAAATTGCGAGCTCCCCAATTAAAACTGAGCACATTCTTCGGCTCGGCTCTAAACCCTTGTAATTGCCCGAACTGCGGAATTTTACCTAACTTTTTTATTAGTAGTCCGTCGCCTTTGAAGAAGGCCTGGTCACGATCCTTGGGGATCGGACTATAATACTTACGCCCTGCAGAATCTTTTTCTTTCCACGTCCATTGCCCCTCGTGCCTATCAAAGTCCATAATAAAATTATCCAGCAATCTTGCTCTCAAAACCGCCTCCTGGTCTACCGCCTTCTTGTTATTCTTAAAAAGGTCAAGAATGATCTCCTCGGTATCATATTCTTTATGATTCTTATCGTCCTCTCCTCTTAACTCCAGCAAGGCGAGCGTATTCTTATACTTCGAACGGAATTCTCCGAGTGCGGGATCATCAGGAATATAAACGACCGTATTTGGGAGATAAGGAACTCCTGCTGCTTTCGCCAGTGTACCGACGGAAAGAACTCCGTAGGGGTAGGAAGCAGAAATACCGTCGCTCACAATAGATTGAGCGATTGTGCCTTTCAACTCAGCGTCGAGCACCTTTGCCGGAAACTTTTGAACGGAGCGCAAGCTCCAGTTAAGTCCATTGTCACCCTTTAAGTGTAGAGTGTGCGTCTGTTTTCCGCCACCTTCCTTTTCAGGCGTCAAACCGCCAAGGTCAGTTTTTAAATGGAGTACAGGCACTCTAATCGGAGTTGTCCACTCAGCTCTGTAGTTGCGGCCTACCATGAATTTTTTAAATCCATCCCCCACCAACCCTGAATCGGCGGTAACTTTTACGTATGCCCTTCCTTGTGAATTAGCTAAATTGAAGTCACCTGTTTGCGCCATGGACAGGTGTATTAAAAAAGAACATCCTAAAATCAGAACCAGCTTTTTCTTCATGCTTATTAACTTCCTGATTAATTACAACATCATGCCAACGCTGAGCTCTTTCAAAAAAAACCGGCCTGTTGTATAAAGAACACCCCACTCAAGCCAATGCACCCAGCCGCGACGGAATACAGTGCGGTACGTGTTTTCAGGAAGAGGGATGGCGACAAAGGTTCCAGTAATCGAGAATCATCCTGATTGTCTCCTTCAACTCTTGAATACTGCCGGGTTTGACGAAAAAACCTTGTACAAACATTTGGTAGGCCTGCTTAATCACACTCTGATCGCTGGTCGTTGAAAGAAAAACAAAGGGAATGCTCTTCATTTTCAATGAATCGCTTTCAGAGATCTTCTTACAAAACTCCAACCCGGACATAGCCGGCAAGTTAATATCCGAAATGATCAGGAAAGGCTTTTCCATTGTCGCTACCAAATAATTCAACGCATGGGCACACGAATCGAAGAATTTGAGGATGTTAGATACCTGCAGTTCCCTGAACACTTCTTTGAGTAGTTCCTGGTCATCCGCGTCATCCTCTATTATTATGATGGGACCGTTCTTAAACATAACCAGACTTTACCTTCATCAATTACAATACAATGCCAAACAGCGTCATCCATTGATGAATTATTTACTCACTCAATCTACAAAATGCGTCTTGCAGGCTGTCGGTTAATGTCACAAGGCGAATGGTGTACAATTTGTTGTATTATCTGAAATTTCAAAGGAATTGGATGATCACGGGCTGGATATCTATCCGGCCTTCTTAATGCAAAACAAAAAGGCTTGCAAAACAAGCCTTTCCATCTATTAACTTCTGCAATGTTATTATTTCTTTTTTACAGAGTCTTTTCGGTTCATAGAATCCATACGGTCGATTGCGTCTTTCTTCTGCTCGGTAGATGAATCAATCATATCCTTCTTTTGCTCTGCCGAAGAGTCAACCATGTCTTTCCTTTCGGTTGCCATAGAGTCCAGTGAATCCTTCTTTTCTGCTGATGAGTCTGCCGAGTTGTTACATGCTGCTAAAGTCCCTGCCAACGCAAACATTACTAAAATCCGTTTCATGATTAAGGTTTTAATTGTTAAGAATTAATTCCCTATTAATTCCGGTTTAACCGAAAAGTAACCCATATGTGACCAGAAAATAATTGAAAAGCTACCTGTTTAGCAGGTTTTTGGGAATGCATACCTGATGAATTTGTTGTTTCCG
>DATDNL010000121.1:0-4248 GCA_036518315.1 Flavisolibacter sp.
GGCCTGTTTAGAGAAGTTTTTGCCTTTGTAGTTCAAGGACGATATCTTGGATAGCATGGAAATTACCGTCCCGCGCCCCTCTATGCGACACAGGTCTTCCCAATTCATAATTGAATAGTAGTTCTTGCGGCAGGTTTGCCACCCTCCTTTCATCTTCATTTAAAAGAGGCACGGCCTTATAGCTGTTTGCTTCAGAGAAAACGTCAAACAAAACAGGGTTTTGCCTGATGATATTGCCGGGGCCCCTCAGAGGTACTGCTATGTGTACACTGGCTATTTTATTGAACATCATGATCGATATTAGAAGTGAGTCCACCGCAATTCGTATACCTCAACTTTAAAAAGGGAGTTAATTCTCAAGATTTTTTTACAGCAGTTGGTTTACAGTCCCTTATAGCAGGCTATTACCGGCCTGCCTCCGGGGACTGACATTAATGAACTTTAAGGCTGACCATTCTCATCTCTTTTCATAAAGACATATAATAAGTTGCAAAGGATAAATTCTGTTCCATGCTAACGATGCCCCCGGATATAGAGATAGCCCAGGCCGCCCCTATACGCCACATTAAAGAGATCGTCTCAAAACTTAATATTGATGAAGAACTGGTAGAGTACTACGGAAAGTACAAGGCCAAGCTTTCGCTTTCGCTAATTGATGAAGAAAAGGTCCGGCTACACCATTTAATTCTGGTCACGGCAATGACACCAACTCCCGCAGGAGAAGGAAAAACAACAATGACTGTGGGGTTGGCCGATGGATTAAACCACATCGGGAAGAAAGCGATCGCCGCCCTGCGCGAACCTTCTCTGGGTCCTGTGTTTGGAATAAAAGGAGGAGCCACCGGCGGTGGATATGCACAGGCTATACCAATGGATGATATTAATCTTCATTTTACAGGTGACTTTGCCGCTGTTGAAAAAGCTAACAATCTTTTGTCGGCGATCATCGACAACCATTTACAACACAAAAACGGATGCAATCTTGATCCACGTACCATTGTTTGGAAGCGGGTAATGGACATGAATGACCGCGCTCTGCGTAACATCATCGTGGGACTGGGAGGCACTAATAATGGGGTGCCGAGACAGGATGGATTCAACATCACTCCAGCGTCTGAGATCATGGCGATCCTTTGCCTTGCAAAGGACTTCCAGGATCTCAAGAATAAACTGGCCAACATTTACATAGGCACGACCTATGACGGGGAACCTGTCTTTGCGAGAGACCTGAAGGCGGTAGGTGCCATGGCGGTTCTATTGAAGGATGCCATTAAGCCAAACCTTGTACAAACTCTCGAAGGTACGCCTGTACTGATCCATGGGGGACCGTTTGCTTCCATTGCTCATGGAGCGAATTCGATCATCGCAACCAAAACGGCCCTGTCCCTGGCCGACTTTGTAGTAACCGAAGCCGGTTTTGCCGCCGACCTTGGTGCAGAGAAGTTTTTCAATATCAAGTGTACCATGGGCGGCCTTCAGCCGGAAGCCGTCGTGATCGTGGCCACCATCAGGGCATTGAGGCATCATGGAGGTTTAAAAAAAGAGGCAGCAAAGTTACCCAACCTGGAAGCAGTAGTTCAGGGACTACCGAACCTCGTAAAACACATCGAGAACATAGAGAAGTTTGGGCTGAAGCCAATCGTGGCCATCAACTACTTCCCCAACGACAGTGAAGAAGAAATAGAAGCCGTAAATAGCTGCTGCGAATTGCATGGCGTAAAAGCGATTGTGTCAACCGCATTCCTTGAGGGCGGCGTAGGATCAGCAGTGTTAGCAGGCGAGATCGTTAAAAGCATCGAAGCGAAAAAGACTTCCTTTAAACCTCTATACGATTGGACTGATCCGGTAGAACAAAAGATCCATTCCATAGCCACAGAAATGTATGGAGCAAAGGCCGTTGAATATTCCCTGAAAGCAAAGCAGGGTTTGAAACAAATAAAGGAACTAGGTTTCGAGCACATGCCCGTGTGTATGGCAAAGACTCCAAAGAGCCTGAGTGATGACGAAAAGAAACTGGGAAGGCCGGAGAACTTTGTAATAACAGTCCGTGAATTTGAGTTTGCCGCCGGTGCTGGGTTTATCATTCCGGTGTTGGGAGAAGTAATGCGTATGCCGGGCTTACCAGCCACCCCCGCTGCAGAAAACATGGAAATTGACAATTCCGGAAAAATTCACGGACTGTTTTGAGACCGAAAATTAATATTGCCTTCTATCACAAATAATGTCAGCAGTGGACAAGATTTTGTAGCTTAGAAAGAGCATTAAAGCCACTGCGCCATGAAAAAAATCCTTTTTGCTGCTTTTGTGCTCTTTTGGCTGCCTGGCTTCTGCCAACAGAGGGAAACTATAGTTGTTAACCCCGTAAAGCAGAATGAAGATGAAGTGTATAAGCGGATGTATCAATACCCACAATTTGTTAACGGCCTGGCGATTTACGAAAACGGCGATGTGGTTACCTCCAAACTGAATTATAACTATCTCCTAAACCAGGTATACTTTATAAATCCAAGAGGCGATACGCTTCAATTAATTAATGGCGCTGACTTCAAAATGATAGTAATAGATGTGGATACGTTTTATTACTATAACAAACAATACATTCAGCAGGTAAGTCATTATCCAACTTACAACCTCTTAAAAAAACGGACACTTCAAAACAGCGGTTCGGAAAAAAAGGGTGCATATGGCACCTATTCGAGTAGCAGCGCCATCACGAATGTGAGTACAATGCCTGAAACCGGGAATCCCACGGTTCACTTCCTTTCCGATGAAAACATAAGTTTCGAATTTAAAGAGACATTCTTCTTCTCAGGAAAATATGGAAAGCTTTATCCGGCCACGAAGAAGGGGGCGAACGAATTGTTCGGTAAGTATGAAAAGGAGCTAAAACAGTTTTTAAGTAAGAACTCTATCGACTTCAACAAAAAAGAAGACCTTGAAAAGCTGTTGTTGTTTGCAGCGTCGGTATTGAAATAAACTATCAAAAGAAGCAACGACTACATTGGTTCAATAAAGATCTGTTTGACGCGCGGAAACTCCTTTCGAATTCTTCCTGATACCCTTTTTATACTGTCTGTAATTTCTTCCGTGGTCAATTCCTTGCGAAAGCTGGCTATGAGTTGTAAAACGATCTCCTCGGGTGCCAGGTAGATAGAAAAGTGCTTTTTCACCCTGACGATAGAAGGACCCGATTCAGTAATGGTAATAATTTTTCTGAGTGTCTTCCGACTGGGTGTTTCACCCATCAGGAGACTCCTGCTTTCCCGAACGAGCAATAAGGAAATTCCAATTAGAACAAGGCCAATGGCCATCGAAGCAATCCCATCATATCGCGGGTTCTTTAGCCAATGCCCCAGGAACACACCAAGGAACGCGATGATCAACCCTGCAACATCTCCAATTTCCCCGAGCAACACCGTGAACACGGACGGGTCTTTGCTTTCTCTGATAGATTCCCAAAAAGGCACCTCCCCCCTGTCGTTGTTAAACTTTCTCAGGCTTGCAAAAAGCGAAATAAGGGTGAAGATGAAAGCAATACCAAGGACTATATAGTTCCAATTCTGATCTTCCTTCGATTGCGGATGCCTGATCTGAATAATACCGTCGTAAAATGAAATGCATCCCCCTATCGAAAACATCAGGAGAGATACAATGAACGACCAGAAGTACAATTCTCTTCCATAACCAAATGGTCTTCTTTCGTCGGGCTTCTTCTTACTTTTTTTAATACCGAATAGCAAAAGCACCTGGGTACAGAGTCAATCACTGAATGAATCCCTTCAGAGACCATGGCAGAACTACCGGTAAAAGCTGCCGCTACAAACTTGGTAACTGCAATAGCCAGGTCGGAAAGGAGGGCTATGTAAATCTGGGTCTTTGACCCCATGTAGTTACGGTTCCTCAATTCCTGTACCACCACAATTGTTGAACTCCAAAGTACAAACGCCCGGCAAGTTGTAGACAGTCGTGATCGGACTGTTCATTGTCGCAAGTCCACCCCTTCCTTTTTAAACGCTTATCCTAAGTTTGTGGTCAACAAAATCAATTGATATGGAAGCAACGAACACAACCATCATTACAGTTGAGACTCTGGTGAATGCCCCTATTGAAAAAGTTTGGGCTTATTGGAGTGAACCGAGCCACATAATGAAGTGGAACAGCGCATCCGATGATTGGCATACGCCTTTTGCTGAGAATGACCTCAGAACAGGAGGAAGCTTTAAGAGCAGGATGGAAGCCAGGGACGGA
>DATDNL010000122.1:0-3783 GCA_036518315.1 Flavisolibacter sp.
GGGGAAAGAAATTAGCAAAAAGCAAAGAAATGAGTGCTGCCCACTCCATGGGCATCGAACAATCCTTTGGCCTGGCCAATCGTATTGCTGCCATTATTCCGGAGTTTGCAGCGGGCTTCATGCAAACACGCAAATCGAAAAAAGCGTTTCAGCACCCCGATCTTGAAAGGGAATTTGCTTTTTTGAATAAGCAAAGCTCGTTTTACGCAACGCCGTCCACCTTCGACCTTAACGGCGCTTTGTATTATAATACGTTTGTCAACGGCCTTGAAGAACTTTTACGTTATGCCGATCGGAACAGTATGGCCCAGGCAGTGGAGGTTAGGCTTCCTTTTCTCGACCACCAGTTGGTCGAGTTCCTATTCTCATTGCCACCACAGTTCAAGATTCACAATGGATGGACAAAGTGGCTGCTGCGCAAATCAGTCGATACTATGCTGCCAGGAGAGATCGTTTGGAGAAAAGACAAGGTAGGCTTCGAGCCACCACAAGCTGACTGGATGCAGGAGAAGACTGTGCAGGAAGCTATTATGGAAGGTAAGAAGAAGCTTGTACAAAAAAATATATTGAAGCCGTCCGTCCTCAATAATAAAATAAAGCCGCATACGGCGTATGCGGCTAATGCCTTCGATTGGAGATATTGGTCGGCAGCCTATCTCTTCGACTAAGCTTTTTTGTATTTGTTATCGACCCTTATGGTACCAAAGTTGTCGGCAGTAATGTTGATCCAATGCTTTTCATCTTCCAGGATGATATGATAAAAGGTCCCATCTTCTGAAGATTCTTCGGTAACTCCAAAGATTTTTTTGTCATTGAATTTGTTCTTCACCTTCGACAGTACAAGCAAAGGGAGGTTGTCTTGATAATAGTAACGAAGCGTCTTTACAATATTGCCATCCGTATCATAGGTCACCTTTGAAAGGATTTCGTTCTGCCTGAACTTTACTTCAAACGAATGCTCATTCTCCGTCCAGGCAACCTCCTTTACATTCTGGAAAGTCTTATTGAAAGCGTTCAATACTTTCTGGTTGGGATCATCGGCCTTTGTAGTAAAACTGAAGGACATTGCAATCACTGCTGCTAAAAGAATCTGTTTCATGGTTGTGGTTTTTATTTTCAATTAAATAGTTTCAAAAACAATTTCTTCAGCGAAGCTATCGCTCCCCAACAGCCATGTCAACTGGTTTTACACTATTGGTGTTAATGAAAGCAAAACTTATTAATACAAACCGTCGCCGTGAAACGCCTGGGCAAGCCATCGGGTTAAATCCATGATGAGCGGACTAAAACTCATTTAAACAGATTTGAAAATGTTACACCTCCCGAATTAAGTAGATGTTAATGTGTAAAGCCGGCAAAGCCTTCTGCCAAAATTCAGCAACAATACCCATCCACTTCCTGCAAAAGTTAGATTCTACGGTCCATTTAGACTCACTTTCCTTGTTACCTTGCCCTCACATCACTCATTATTCAATATTCATCACTCACCTCCTTTCCCGTTTCCTGTCTCTCTGCCTCATTACTCATTACTCATACTCATCCCTCATCCCCCTTCCTTGTCGTTTCCCCTTTCTTCTCCATCTTTGTGCCCTAAAAAAATTGTATGAAGCTTGGAACTAAATTCATTCATGCAGGAGTAGAACCTGATCCTTCCACAGGTGCAATCATGACACCCATCTACCAGACCTCGACCTTTGTCCAGGAAGCTCCCGCAAAGCATAAAGGATATGAATACGCACGGAGCCAAAACCCTACTCGCACCGTCCTCGAAGCAGCTTTTGCTGCTATTGAAAATGGAAAGTATGGTCTCGCTTTTAGCAGCGGTGTTGCTGCAACTGATGCAGTAATTAAATTATTGCAGCCTGGCGACGAGGTGATTGCAGCAGCCGATATGTACGGCGGTACCTACAGGATGTTCAGCAAGATCTTTTCCCGCTTCAATATAAAGTTCCATTATGTAAATATGCAGAATGCCAATGACATCAGGCAGTATATCAATGGCAATACAAAGCTCATCTGGACCGAGACTCCCACTAATCCACTGATGAACATCACTGATATTGCAGCCGTGGCCGCCATTGCCAAAGAACATAAGATATTGCTCTGCGTCGATAATACTTTCGCCTCTCCTTATTTGCAAAACCCTCTCGACCTTGGTGCCGATTTGGTTATGCACTCAGTTACCAAATACCTTGGCGGCCATAGTGATGTAATACAGGGATGCCTGGTCATGAATGACAAAGACCTGCGCGAACAACTGTACTTTATACAAAAGTCCACAGGTGCAGTGCCCGGTCCCATGGATTGTTTCCTCGTACTCCGCGGCATTAAAACATTGCATGTGCGCATGCAACGTCATTGTGAGAACGGTGAAAAGATAGCCCGCTTCCTGCGTGACCACCCGAAAGTCGGTAAAGTTTACTGGTGCGGTTTTGAAGACCATCCCAATTATGACATTGCCAAAAGACAAATGCGCGGCTTTGGTGGTATGATGAGCTTTACTCTCAAGGATGACAGTGTTGAGGAAGCTAAACGAGTTCTAATGTCGACAAAGCTATTCGCCCTGGCAGAAAGCCTCGGCGGTGTGGAATCTCTAATCAATCACCCGGCCACTATGACCCATGCATCCATTCCTCGCGAAGAAAGGATCAAGAACGGTCTCACCGATTCACTCATTCGTTTAAGTGTGGGCATCGAGGATGTTGATGACCTTGTGGAGGATCTCAAGCAGGCAATCGGCTGATGGAAGGAAAGAAGCTCAAGGATTTTCTAGACAGGAAGGTTGATGAATATAATCAACCTTCTTTTATTGTACCGGATCCTGTCTCTATTCCTCACCTCTTTTCAAAAAAGCAGGACATTGAAATAGCCGGCTTCTTCGCCTCCATATTTGCCTGGGGCAATCGGACGACCATCATTAATAAGTCAAAGGAGTTGATGGCTTTGATGGATAATGCGCCGCATGATTTCATCACGAATCATAGCGAAAAGGATTTGAAGCGACTATTACAATTCAAGCACCGTACTTTCAACGTCACTGATCTCCTGTACTTTATTCTCTTTTTGAAACATCACTACAGGCATTCTCCATCACTGGAAACAGCCTTCTCCAGGTGGGTGAACAAGAAAGACGAAACGATTGAGAGCGCTCTTATTGGTTTCCACGATTATTTCTTTTCATTGCAGGATGCACCTGTCCGAACTCGCAAACACATTGCAACTCCCAAAAGGAACTCTACCTGCAAGCGGCTTAACATGTATCTGCGGTGGATGGTTCGAAAAGATAACCACGGTGTCGACTTTGGCATCTGGAGGTCAATCTCTCCCTCTCAGCTCATTTGCCCCATCGACGTTCACGTCGCCCGGGTGGCTCATCGCTTCAACCTTGTTCAACGTAAGCAAACTGATTGGTTAACAGCCCTTGAACTGACCGGTCACCTAAAGAACTTCGATCCAGTTGACCCAGTCAAGTACGACTTTGCCCTCTTCGGCCTTGGAGTTGTCGAAAAATACTAATCGCAATCTATTCCTCCTTACCTGGAAGGCGAAGATTTCGGTAATTGGTGAGCACTTGCGGCAACTACCGATCTTTGCACTTGTAATGGAACAGAACGACGCCTTCGGTGAATTACTTCATCTCAACACGCTACTCGGCAACCTTGAGAAAGAACAACTAAGACAACATCTCGTTGTACACATCAACGACTTATTGCTAAATGATTTCAATAAACTGGTCCGAATACTTTATCGTGTCGATGTCAGCGAACAGAAGTTGAAATACCT
>DATDNL010000123.1:0-4326 GCA_036518315.1 Flavisolibacter sp.
AACTCAATCTGTGTTAGTGGTTTTGGAGGAGGACCTGCTGCGACGGTTCCATCTTTGTAATATACGCCGCCATGGCAGGGGCACATGAAGAGCTGTGCTTTATCCTCCCAGCGTACTGGGCATCCAAGGTGAGAGCAGTTAGCAGAGAAGGCAATGAATTTTTCTTCGCTTTCCCTTCTTAGCCATGCTGCAGATTTTGCAGTGACACCGGCCCATGGCAGTGGATCCGCATTCACGTAACTGATCAATTTCGTTTCACCAATATTGATCTCGCTCACATTGGCGACCTTTCGCCACACTTGTCTTTGTCGTTGTAATAATGGCCCTAAGAGCGCGCCGAATATCGGGACGGAAACAATTGCAGCAGGAATTGCTCCCGCCAGCAAACTTATCCGAACGAGGAATTTTCTCCTGTCAATCTTGTTCTCCTGGTTCATTCAATAGGTCTTTTATCCATCCGTGAATTGAAATACCCATTCCCACGACGCCCGCCACAGAGATCATCCAACTCGAAAGCAATCCCCATCCTAAAAGCATTAATGAAAATGCAAAAAGAAATGGCATATAAGTCGGCTTTGGCAAAACCTCCGGCCTGGCTTTTACATATTCCTGTGTGAGGGGTTTCTCCTGTTTTATTTCCTTTTCCATCTTATTATTTTGTAAGAACCGCTTCTTCTTTTTGGTTGAACCATTTTGCTAACAAGTACATTGCGCCGGTGACATATACAAGGCAGCAGGGCACCCACATGATCAGGCCGGCGGCTTGCTGATCTATGGATTGTGTGATTCCGTTCTGCAGAATGATTTTATCCAGTCCATAATTGTCATGCATCGAAAGAAAATGATGATAGGTCCCGGTAGGTGCAAAAGTGATCAATAGTCCAAGCAGGGAACAAGCAATACAAGCGGTGAACAAATAGACGACACCCGACAAAGCGTCAATCCTGTATTCTTTACGTGAATTAATAATTGGCGAGCTAAAGACGATACCTGCGAAAACAAGCATCATTGGTTCAAGCACTGAAAGTAAAAACGGGCTTCGGTGCATGTACGCCATTGTTTCGTTGAATACCCAGGGTATATGCCATACCCACATCATGCACACGCCCGTAAGCCACGCAAGCATTGGATGATTTTTCAGGAAGTAAAAGGAAGTGGCAAACTTGTTCGGCTTTTGACTTTCACTGGCAACCAATAAAGGCCCGATGACCAGCAACAAGATGACATGAACAATCATGTGTGCGGAAAACAAGTAGTGTGTTGAGAGAACATTTAATGGTGAAAAGAAGCATGTTGTAAAGAGCACAAAAATTAGAGGCAAAGCTCGCTTTCCACGAATACCAACTGTCGAAACGTAAATGAGTAATAGTGTCGCAAGAACGGCGGAAGAAAAACTAAAGGTCCAATATGATAGAAGATTTCTCATAGAACGTGGGGCAATACGTAAATGGTACTAAAAACGAAAAGCCATACCACGTCTACAAAATGCCAATACATCCCGACCGTGCTCAATACTGTCGAATTCTTGTTTTGTAAATGGCCGTTTAAGGTCAGCAGCAGAATGCTGATGAGAATAATAAGCCCAATCAACACATGTAAGCCGTGGAATCCCGTGAGCGTGTAGAAGCTTGACCCAAATTCACTCTTGCTGATAAGAACGTTCTTATTAAGTAGTCTATAGTATTCACGTCCTTGCCCGATCAGAAAGATAGCTCCCAAAAAGATCGTTGCGGTGAGCCAGGCCTTTGCTGCTTTATTGTTTTCCCTATGATGGTTTTTTTCGGCGCGCCAAAACGTAAAGCTGCTGCTAAGTAAAATGGCAGTAAACAGGACAGTTGATTTAATATCCAAATTGGCGGAAACCTCTCTCTGAAACGTTATGCTTCTCCAGAAATAGAGATAGGCGACAATCAGGCAAAGGAAAAAAATTGCTTCTGACCCTATAATTAATTTCATCATTAGTTTGTTCATATAATATCCGTTTGGGCCTGGTTAGTCGTAGTCGCGGTTATGGGGATTTTTCAAATCCCATAGAGGGCGCCGGCTTCCGACGACCGGAACCTCTTCGAAATTCTTTTCATTTGGTGGAGATGCGGCGTACCACTCAAGAGTGAAGGCGTTCCATGGGTCTGTGGAAGTAGGTATTTTTGTTTTTTGAGTCTTATAGATGTTGTACAACAATAGCATTACTGCTGCGCCCATGAGATAGGCTCCTGCCGAAGAAAGCAGATTCAATATCATATAATAAGGAATATCCTGGTAAGTGTAGACTCTCCTGGCCATTCCCATTAACCCTAAAAAATGCTGAAGGAAAAACGTTAGGTTGAATCCAACTACGAATAGCCAAAAAAACCATTTTCCTAATTTCTCATCTAGTTGCCACCCTGTGATTTTTGGGAACCAATAAAACAAGGCTGAGAAAACGGAAAACAAAGAGCCCCCGATAAGCACGTAGTGGAGGTGCGCAACGACAAAATAGGTGTCTGTCAATTGCCAATCGATTGGAACAATGCTAAAGCCGATGCCGCTCAGTCCCCCGATAGTAAACTCAACCAGGAATGCGATTGCGAACATCATTGAAACCGTAAGGCTAATTTTTCCGCCGTACATGGTTCCAATCCAATTGAAGATCTTTATACCTGTTGGGATGCCGATTAACATGCTTGCTGCGGCAAAAAAGCTATTGACAGTGTTTCCCAACCCGGCAGCAAACATATGATGCACCCACACGCCAAAGGCTAATAATGCGATGGCAACGGTGGATGCCGCAACAAAAGGGTAACCGAAAATCTTCTTCTGAGAATAGACCTGGAACACTTCAGAGTAGATGCCGAATGCAGGGAGAATCAAAATGTATACTTCAGGGTGACCGAAGAGCCAGAACAAATGTTGCCATAGCAAAGCCGATCCGCCTGATGTTGTATTGAAAAAATGGGCTTCGGCCAAACGATCAAGCAGGAGCATGGAGAGAGCGGCGTTCAAAGAGGGTAAAGCGCCGATAATCAGGAACCCATTTACAAGCGCCATCCATACAAACAGCGGCAGTCGTTTTAACGTCATCCCTTTTACCCGCAACTTCAACACGGTGACGATAATATTGATAGCAGTAGTAAGACTTCCAATTCCTGCTAATAACAATCCCATAGCATAGTAGTCTACTCCCGGTGAACTCGAATATTGGTCCTCGCTAAGCGGTGCGTAATTGAACCAACCGGCATTAGGAGCGCCACCCGCTGCAAAGGAAAAATATAAGAGCAAGCCGCCAAAAAATGTAATCCAAAAGGAAAATGCATTTAGCCTTGGGAAAGCCATTTCATTGGCGCCGATCATCAGAGGAAGGATGTAAACTGTCAAACCCAGCAATGCGGGCATCATAACAAAAAAGATCATGGTAACGCCGTGCATTGTAAATATCTGGTTGTAGGCCTCGGGAGACAGAAAGTGGTTTTCTGCCACCGCAAGTTGCGTTCGCATCAATAAAGCTTCGACACCGCCAACCAGGAAGAATAGGAGTGCCGCCAATATATATAGCTTTCCAATGGCCTTGTGATCGACAGTGGACAGCCAGCGCAGAAGTAACCTGTCTCTTTGGGCTATTGGCAGGTCGTGGTCAATATTGTTCGCTAAGATCGCTTTCATTTTAAAGTATGCAAGTACGCGGCAATGTCCCTGACCGTGGTATCGTTCAAATGGAAGTCAGGCATGTTTGCGCCGGGCTTCACTTGTTGAGGATCCCTGATCCAGTCCTCAATATTTTGTTGATTATTTTTAAGAAGTCCGGCGAGTAGAGTCTGGCGGCTTCCCAGGTGTGTTAGATCGGGGCCGGCATTACCGTCTGCTCTTGTGCCTTTTATACGGTGGCAATTACCACAGGTGATTTGCACAAATAATTGTGCCCCCGCCTGCGAAGTGTCTCCGGACGAAGATTGCGCGTGCGCCAGCATCCAGTTATTATAGTCCGCTTCTGTCTCCGCAATAACCTTGATTCGCATGTGTGCATGCTGGTCTCCGCAGAACTCACTGCAGGTGCCATAATATACTCCAGGTTTTTTTATTGTTAGCCACAGATAGTTTTCGTGTTTGGGGACCATGTCCATTTTATTTCCTAATTGGGGCACCCACCAATCATGAATTACATCTGCAGATAACAATTTCAACAAAAGCTTTTTCCCGGCAGGTAAATGGATCTCATTGGCTGCTACAACATTTGTTGATGGATAGTTTGCCTGCCACCACCATTGATGTGCAGTGATGATGACGTCCGGAGTTCTTCCATTTACTGCGGGTTCGACACTGATAATCGTCTTAATGTTGAGATAGAGAAAG
>DATDNL010000124.1:0-3685 GCA_036518315.1 Flavisolibacter sp.
AGGGATTCGCAGCCGTTTCAAGGAAAGTCAAGCCACTGGCCAGGATAAATAGTGCTAACAGAAAAAAGGTGAAGCTTGAATTTTGTGCAGCTGGATAGAACAATAAGGCGCCCAACGCATACAGGAACAGCCCTGTGATGATCCCTTTCCTGTACCCGATCTTCTGCATGAACAAGCCGGCGGGTAGTGCTATTAAGAAATAGGCACCAAAATAGGCCGCCTGCAACAATGTGGAGCGTTGCTTTGTGATGTTTAACGCCTCCTGGAAATGTTTGTTTAGAACATCCAAAAGGCCATAAGCGAGTCCCCATAAAAAGAAAAGACAGGTAACAAGAATGATTGGTAGCGTGTAATTACGATTCGTATTCATAAGCTATTAGCCAAACGATTTTATGATCTCCAAAGCCAAAGACTTTGTTCTAAAGATCAGAATGATTGAACAAATAAAAGGAATTATTTGAAGCATGATTTATTTTATACTGAAACTGTTTTCTAGTTTGATATTAGCCAATCCCTATTAAAAATCTTCCACTCCTAGTATCCAAGTTAGATTTTTGCAGAAGAGCGACAGATCAGTGGAGCGAAGGACGCCCACAATTACATTTCTACAAAAGGCGTAAGGATGGGTTGAAACATTATGGGATTAAAGAAATTAAGTTTTTTAGACGGGGGTGCGGTCAGTTCAATTTCCGGCACCCAATTTAAGGAGAACCATCCAAAGCATTGAAGGCATACAAGAATTGAAAGATCAAGATTACATTATGATTCGGAGGCGACTAAGGGCTGCAAATTGATTGAATCGTTAAGTTAGTTACGATGGCTAAGGGATTAATAAGGCAACCAATACTTTCATTCCACCACATTTTCCAGTACTCCTATTCCGTCGATGGAAATTGTCACGGTGTCGCCTGGTTTGAGTGTAAAATCATTTTCGGGCACAATACCTGTTCCTGTCATTATTAAACAACCGTAAGGAAAAGAACATTCGCGAAATACGAAGGAAACCAGTTCTTCCAGCTCCCTTTTAATTTGGCTAATAGCGATCGTTCCCTGGAAGACAGAATCGCCGTTCCTGCTTATCTGCAGCCGAATAGTTGTCGCAGGATCTAAAGGTTTGTCTGCGACTAAGATGCAGGGACCGATGGCTGCGCAGGCGTCATAGGTTTTTGCCTGTGGAAGATAGAGTGGGTTTTCGCCCTCTATGCTTCGACTGCTCATGTCGTTGCCGATGGTGTAGCCAACGATTTTACCAGATGAAGTGACGACGAGTGTGAGCTCTGGTTCGGGAACGTCCCACGTGGAGTCTTTGCGTATTCTAACTTTTTGATTGGGACCCACAATCCTGTGAGGGTTCGATTTGAAGAACACTTCCGGCCGTTCCGCTTCGTATACGCGCGCATAAAAGTCACCTCCCCCGGCATCTTTACTTTCTTCCTGCCTGCCAATTTTGCTTCTTAAATAAGTCACACCGCAAGCCCAAAGTTCATGGCGGCTTGCTACTGGAGCTACGATGTCACCGTCGGATAAGCTCGTGACAGGCGAAACAACTTTAATCTTTTCTTCCATCTTTTGAAGCAAGGCGTCATCATTGATAAAGTTGTCCCAGTCTTCACCTGCTAAAAGATAGAATGCATTTTCCTTTTCGATAACGATACCTTGCCTTGTTTTATAGAGTCTCATTTTTTATTTGTTTGAATTTAACTGGCCATTAGTGTAAATCCCTGGTGACCTCTGCTCCTGAGCCACCATTGAGAATATCGAGGTCGGCACCGAGGTGTGCCTGTTGCACATGGTCGATATATAGCTTTACGTAACCCCTATTCGCCATGGGTTGAGGAGGAGTCCATTGCTCTCTCCTCTTCTGCAATTCTTCGTCACTGACATCGAGGTGTAATCTTCTCTCCTCTACGTCGAGTTCGATGAAGTCGCCATTCTTTACCAATGCCAATGTCCCTCCAATAGCCGATTCAGGAGAAACATGCAGAACAACAGTTCCAGAGGCAGTGCCACTCATTCTTCCATCCGAAATACGGATCAAATCTTTAACTCCTTTCATTATTAACTTCTCAGGCAGATCGACATTGCCAACCTCCGGCATGCCTGGATAGCCAACAGGGCCCACATTCTTTAAAACGATCACTGAGTTTTGATCAATATCAAGTGAAGGGTCATCGATACGTTCATGATAGTCCTCTATTGTTTCGAACACGACCGCTGGTCCGCGATGCTTCATCAAATATTTGCTTGCAGCGGAGGGCTTGATCACAGCTCCCTGCGGGCAAAGGTTTCCCTTCAACACAACTATGCCTGCATTTTCTTGCAACGGATGATCAACCGGCGCAATGACATCGGTATTATAGCAAACGGGCGCAAAGTTGTTTTCGCCAATGGACTTGCCATTAACGGTAATGGCTTCGTTATGCAAATAGCTTTTGAGTTGATTGATCACGACGGGAAGTCCACCTGCGTAGAAGAAGTCTTCCATCAGGTATTTACCCGAAGGCTTCAAGTTAACAAGCAAAGGAATTTTGCCTCCGATGCTATCAAAGTCCTCGAGGGTAAGTTGCACGCCTAATCTTCCTGCAATAGCGAGGAGATGAATAATGAAGTTGGTTGAGCCACCGACGGCGGCGTTCACGACGATAGCATTTTCAAAGGCTTGCCTCGTAAGGATCTTCGATAGTTTGAAATCTTCCCTGACCATTTCTACAATGCGGCGGCCGGAGAGTTGCGCCATTGCTTTCTTTCGAGAATCTACTGCAGGAATAGCGGCAGCGGCCGGCAATGTCAGTCCCAAAGCTTCGACCATGCAAGCCATGGTTGATGCGGTGCCCATTGTCATGCAGTGACCTGCACTTCTTGCAACGCCGATCTCCGCCTCCAATATGTCTTCAGCTGTGTAGTTCTCGAGACGTTTTTTTCCTTCACCATCCAGTTGAATGAGCCGGAGCCCAAACACTCACCTTTGAATCTTCCATTGAGCATGGGACCACCCGGGACCACAATGGTCGGCAGGTCGACACTGCAAGCGCCCATGAGCGTTGACGGAGTGGTTTTATCGCAGCCCGTAAGCAGGACTACACCATCGATCGGATTAGCACGGATAGTTTCTTCCGTGTCCATTGCTGCGAGGTTGCGAAACAGCATAGTGGTTGGGCGCATGAGCGTTTCGCCAAGAGAAGTAACAGGAAACTCTAAGGGGAAACCTCCTGCCTCAATCACACCCTTCTTCACCACCTCGGCAAAGTCACGCAAGTGGCCATTGCAGGGAGTGAGTTCGCTCCACGTATTACAAATGCCAATCACCGGGCGACCACGGAAGTAATCATCGGGATAGCCCTGGTTGCGCAGCCAGGACCGGTGTACGAATCCCATTTTATCGTCCTTTCCAAACCAGTTAGCACTCCGCAGGTTTGGTTTTGAAGAATCAGCGTTTCCAGCTTTTGACATCGGGCAACGTTTGTTATGGGCTCAACGATAAACGAGATTTCCAATCGCGGCCTATTTCGTAACACCGGCAAGAACCACAGATGTTTATTGCAGTAAATTTCAGATAGAAATAAATACGAACATCGGCAGGGCGAAAAATAGTCAAGGCTGCCACGGCTTGCATTGCTGGGATAATGCAAATGGCTGTCGTCTGGAGCAGTCAATAGGGAATGAAACGAGTAGCTGTTGCTACATT
>DATDNL010000125.1:0-2282 GCA_036518315.1 Flavisolibacter sp.
CCAAGGTTCTGAGTTCAAGTCTATTGCTCATTACCATTAAAAAAAACAAGACCCCTATGCAAACAAACTTCCGCCTGCTGCCGGTAGCCGCTTTGGCTCTGCTGGCAACGTTCACTTCCTGTAAGAAAGAGGCTTCCAAGACTAGCGATTCTTCAACAGAACTGACCACCCATGCCGATGACCAGAACAGGGTTTCGACACAGCTCGATGCCGTTTCTAATGATGCCAGCCTCGCTATCGAAAGCTCGGCTGCCTATTCCGGACGGGTACAGAATCCGCCTTTTACCCTTTGTGATGCTACCGCAGTTTTCGATTCGGTGAGCAGCCCGAGGACCGTGACTATAACCTATAACGGAACTAGTTGCAATGGCAACTATACACGTACGGGAACTGTTGTGGTCACGCTACCGTCTTCTGTTCATTGGAAAGACCAGGGAGCAAGCATCACTCTCAATTACCAAAACCTGAAGGTGACAAGACTTGCCGACAACAAAAGCATTACCATCAATGGCTCTCACACGATAACAAACGTAACGGGCGGATTGTTGTTTAATCTTTCAAATGGCCAGTCAATTATCCATACTGTTTCAAGTAGTGGAATGACGATCACTTTTGATGATAATACACAGCGCACATGGCAGGTAGCTACCAGAAGGACCTTTACCTATAATAATGGTATTGTCCTGACCATTACTGGAAACAGCACCGTCGGCACTACAGAAGGAGTAGCCGAATGGGGAACCAACCGCTTTGGCCATGATTTTATGACTACCATTACGCAGCCGCTGGTGATCCGCCAGGATTGCGCGTTCCGCCTTACTTCAGGCCAGGTGACGCACCAGGGATTTGGTACAGCCACAGCAACCTTTGGCCTGGACGCAACCGGTAACCCAACATCTTGTCCCGGAACAGGTCATTATTATTTTAAAATAAGTTGGACAGGACCAAATGGAGGTACCGCCAGTACTATTTTGGCTTATTAAGATTCAAACCGTTTGACAATACAAGCCGCTTCCCTACAGGAAGCGGTTTTTTTATATCCAATAAATTTTCAAGTGTAAATTGTCGTCCAAAGTATATCTCATGAGAAGACAATCCCTCCTCCTGGTGTTCATTCTAGTTGTTGGCTTTTCTAATGCACAGAGCTTTCCTGACGATCTGAAAAAGGAGATGAGGGAAAAAGTAGTAGATGCTACGCGCCACGCCTGGCAGGGCTACAGGCAGTTTGCCTGGGGGTTCGACGACCTGCAACCGCTTACAAAGAATGGAAAGAACTGGTATAAACACTCCTTGCTGATGACTCCCGTAGATGCATTCGACACTTTCATACTATTGGGAATGAAAACCGAAGCGGATGAAGCAAAACAATTAATCCTGTCAAAGCTGAATTTCAATGTCGATGATGAAGTACAGGTCTTCGAAATCACCATCCGGATGCTGGGAGGACTGCAATCAGCATACGAGTTAGAGGGAGACAAAAAATTCCTGGTGTTGGCAAAGGATCTCGCAGATAGGTTGTTGCCTGCATTCAAAACACCGACAGGAATGCCTTTTCGATATGTTCACCTTCAGACAGGTGCCGTGAGGGACAGTATTAACAACCCGGCGGAGATTGGGACCTTAATGATGGAGTTTGGCAAGCTTTCAAAGCTGACGGGGGATAAGAAATACTACGACATTGCCAAAAAAGCAATGATGGAGGTGTACAAGAGGAGAAGCAAGATAGGTTTGGTGGGATTGCAGATCGACGTAACAAAAGGTAATTGGACCAATACGGAATCAGCTATCGGCGCCTACATCGATTCATATTACGAATATCTCTACAAGAGCTGGAGGTTGTTTGGTGATAAAGATTTCAAGGCGGCATGGGAAGTTCATCAAAATGCCATTAGGAAGTACTTGATCAGCAAACAGGATAGTGGCTGGTTTCTTACTCACGTCGATATGAACACCGGCAAGGAGATTTCGCCAACCTACGGTGCTCTCGATGCATTTTATGCAGGACTGTCTGCCTATGCTGGCGATACGGTTACTGCGAGGCAGGTGCAGAAGGCTAATTACTATATGTGGACGAAGTTTAACATAGAACCAGAGGAATTCAATTTTAAAACCGGAAAGATCCTAAGCGCCTACTATGTGCTTCGTCCCGAAAACCTGGAAAGCTGTTTCTACCTTTCCCGTTTCACAAAAGATGACCAGTACCTATGGATGGCCAAAAGGATGGTGGATGATATCGTGGAACATTGCCGCAATGATATCGGCTATGCATCGTTGAAAAACGT
>DATDNL010000126.1:0-2094 GCA_036518315.1 Flavisolibacter sp.
CCAGGTAAAAGAGACTCGCTACCGGTGCCAGTCCTAGAATTCCACAGATCATGCTGAAGAACCGATAAGAGCATTCCACAAAGTTCCTCTTGATTCGAACCGGCTAAACTGCAGTTCATAATATGAAAGGTTTGGAGATGCTACGAGAGCTAATGCATGTCTTGGATCAAATAAACCGACGTCTGAAGTAAAGGATTTGAATTTGCCGGTGAGAATCAACGAGCGAATGGGCAACACTTGGTGAAAAAACTAACAATGAACAATTGGCCTGGCTTGTTTCGTGACATCAAATCCTGTGCGACCTATCTTTTTACCCCGTTGCTGTAGAATTTCTTCAACAGCGCATTGGTATACAGTAAGTATAGACTATTGATAATGGCTTCGTGAATAACTATCATCTAAATAGGTAAGCTGCAAGGCTGCACAGAATTATTAACCGTTTTCAATACGGTGTTACGCTTTATTTTCCAGGAATCGTAGTGATCTAGCTACAGTCGGTCACCTTTCCTGCGATTGGGGATTATTCACAAATAGCATTAAATAACGGTTACCATTTCTCGCAAGTCCCCGTTGGAACGTGGTTTGTATTGATATTTATCACAACGAGATTTATGAAAAAAGTGACACTCACCTTTCCGACGTACGATTCACTGTGGTTGTTCAAAGAAAAAACCAAAGCCATTCATATCAGGATCGAGCCCAAAAAACATATTATGAGCGGCCTGTTTCAACAGCAGGAAGTTCAGTTGGCGGTTGAGCAGTTCCATGCCAGCACCCTGCAGCAATCTGCTTAATACTTCTTTATTAAACTTGATTTCTTCAGCATGAACGTCATGCTGCCTATCCTTTTAGTTTGCTGATCTTTTAGAGACCAGGAAGGTATCGCGGATAAAAGTCGATGGCGGTATCGAGGCCTTTCTTTTTGAGAAGGGCACTGTAAATGTCAATTAGTTTGCGACGCTTGTTTTCATTTGCGCCTCCTGCTACCAGGGGATTCAACATGTATTCGTCATCGTCAACCTGCATCATGGTGTTCTTTCGCACCAGGCTTCTTGTGGCATGCACGATGGCTTTATCATTTTCTTCCCTTTCTCCGAACAAGGCACAAAACCTTCGAAAGCGTTGCATCATTTCCAGATTGATGGCGAATCTGCCATTCTCATTGTTCAGTTCATAAAAGACGATATACATGAATAGTCGCCTCGACAGTCCATAGAGGTGATAAGCAAAAACAACAAATTCGGGGTGAATCGAAACTTTGGACTGCGCTGTGAAATCTTCTATGCCGAGCATAGAGTAGAAGCCTTGCCCGTCCCTGTCAACCTTGCGAACAATTTTTTTAGCCCTTGAATAAGGGGTCCTTGTCACGAGCTCAATAAAGCTTTTATGATTCAGGCGGACGTTAATGCCACTTTCTGGTAGACCTGGTTCTGCAGATGCAGACGTTTTCATTTTGAACCTCCGTTGTTTTGATAACTCGGTTACGTGGGTAAGGAAAGGTTCTCAGAGGACAAAGGGGAATTAGTGGAAACGGCAAAGGGGACACGGCAAAGAGCTGGCGATAAACCAACTATTCAAAGGTTACTCGATTAATGCTTAGGCATTCCTCCGCCGTCTTGTGGCTTCTTACAACACTTGGGCAAAGCTTTATACGATTCAGGATTAGCGGCGATCTCATTCGCGTCATAACCTGCGTTGGCGATTGCTGCCTTCAGCGTTTCTTCATTAATTCTATCGGTGAGGTACTTAACCGTAGTCTCTCTCTTTGTTGAATCCTTGTTCAGTTTGACGTTGACCGACAGTACGCCGTCGTAACGCTTAAGAAGGTCTTCGATGGTCTTTTTGCACATCTCGCATTGTACAGTGGGGGTGCTGATCTTTGCAACCTGAACGGCTTTTTGCTGTGCTGATGCAGCCAGGGTCATAAAGCTAACAGCGAGCAAGGAAAAAAACAGTCTTTTCATATGGGCTATTTGCTACGAATTTAATAAAGTCCCTTCCAGTTGGCGGGATCGGTTCTCCACTTTAACAAAATTTCCTCGTCCTCGGCCCTGATGATTCCCTTCTGCTCTGCAAGGTTCAAGAGACTCGGGT
>DATDNL010000127.1:0-4893 GCA_036518315.1 Flavisolibacter sp.
AAGTTCGATCCGAAAGATTCCAGTTATACTACAGTTCCTGCCAAAAGAAATATCACGATTCGCGACCTACTGACCCATACTTCTGGAATTGACTATTCCGATATCGGTTCCAATACAATGAAGGCTATTTATGCGAAAGCCGGTATACCCAGCGGACTTGGATCGTTCGATGAAGACCTGCTGACTGAAATGAAAAAACTTGGTAAGCTGCCCCTGGCCTTTCAGCCCGGTGAAAAGTTTCAATATGGGTTGAATTCAGATTTGCTTGGCTGCCTGATCCAGGTCATCAGCGGCCAAACACTCGATGAGTTTCTTCGCAAGAACATCTTTGAGCCTCTCGGCATGAAAGACACGTACTTCAACGTGCCTCAATCTAAAGCCGCTCGTCTCGCCACCGTTTATACTGAAGACGCTGATCACCGCATTATTCCCTGGAGTCATACGTTCCGCCATATAGACCCGGACTACCCGATCATGAATAAACATTACTTCAGCGGGGGAGCGGGCCTGTCTTCAACGGCTTTTGACTACGCCATTTTCTTACAAATGTTATTGAATGGTGGTGTATATAATGGTAAACGCATTCTTTCCCCACGAACGGTTGAAATGATGACCAGTAACCAACTTGACTTTCATTACAACGGCACCAATGATTTCGGTTTGGGCTTTGAAATCGTTACAGAAAAAGGAGCGAATCTAGGTCCCCGAAATAAAGGAAGCTTTTCCTGGGGCGGTTATTATGGTACCAACTATTGGGCAGATCCAAAAGCGAAACTCGTTTGCCTCATTATGACCCAGCAAACACCCAATAGCCATGGCGACCTTGCTAATAAATTCACGACGCTGGTGTATTCCAGCCTGAAATAGATGAAGCGTCTATAATTAGAAATCCCCCGAAAATGGTCCGGGGGATTTCTTTTTTAGGCCGCATGCCTATTATTGTAACCCTTTTGCCAGCAATTCATCAAGATTATTATGAGCCATTGCAAATCCTTCTTTGAAGCCCATCTCAACGATCTTATGGAGGGCTTCCAGCGAATCAAATGTTAGTTCTACTCTCACCTTGGTCCCCAAGGAACTTTCATTGAAGCTAACCTGCCAGTTCATCCTTGGTAGTTCGGTATTGATGTTTCCCTTTTCGTCGCAAAAGCAGTCAAGTCCCTTGTAGCTTTTGTTGGGAACTATTGAACTATAGTCGGCACGGCAATAGTGTCTTGTTCCATCTGGCCCTTCCATATAATAAAGCCATGTGCCGCCATCCTTGAAATCCATGGACAGGGTTACCGCCTTCCACGGCCTGGGAGCCCACCATTGGTCCAATAGCTGGGGTTCGGTCCATGCTCTCCAAACGTCCTTAACAGGAGCATCGAATTCACGTTCCGCGAATAATTTCTTGTTGGCTTCATCTTTTGAATAGATGGTTTCTTTTAATGTGGTCATGGCTTTTTGTTTTTTATGTTTTTTAATACGGCATCCAACTGGTTAAAGCGGTCTTCCCACATGGCACGAAAGGGTTGCAGCCATTTGTCTACTTCCTTTAGTTTCTTTGGATTAAACTGGTAATAGATCTCTCTTCCGGATTGCTCTTTCTTTATCAATTGACATTCGTCCAGTATACGGATATGTTTGGATACCGCCTGGCGGCTCATATCAAACTCGTCGGCAATAGCGTTAGGTGTCATGGCATTCAAAGCAATTAAACTCAGAATGGCCCTCCGGGTCGGGTCTGCAATCGCCTGGAAAACATCTCTTCTCATGGGCAAACTTTTAATGTGCAACTATACGGTTGCAAATATACATGCAACTTTTCGGTTGCGCAAATCTATTTTCTATTCATTCCTATTTTTGGTCTGGCAGGTAATTTGCAACACTCAAGTAAAAGGAAAAACCATGTTACAGAAGTTACAAGGCATGCCACCGTATGTGGCCGCGTTTAAGGCAACGGGCGAAGTATCCAAAGATGATTATAACAGTGTCCTCGTCCCTGAGGTCGAAAGGGTTGACAAAGAACACGGCCATATTCACTTTATGATGGTAATGGAAAACTCAGGCAAGGATTTCACACTGGGAGCCTGGCTCAAGGATGCTGCCGAGGGAATGAAACATTACAGGGGCTGGAAGAAAGTGGCTATTGTTACCGATGAGAAGGGTCTTGAAAAATTTTCCAATATTTTCTCTTCAGTTATTCCCGGCTCCTCTAAGGGCTTTCCGTTAGCAGAGTTGGAACAAGCTAAACAATGGGTCGCTGCTGAGTAGTTATAGGTTAAATCGACACGGTTTGCCAGGTCTTAAGTGGCTGACTATTTTGTGCTATGAGGTGCCTTCGCTCTTTAGAGGTCATGCTGCTGGCATGATCCTACGGCGCTCCAAAGGCCATTAATTACGTTAATCAAGTTAGCTGTGCAATCAACTAATCGACTAACTTTCATTAATGAATGCCGACGAACTCAAAAGCCTACAGGGTCCCCTCAAAGAGAAGTATCGTGAGGAGCCTGAATCAGCCATAATAACGTTAAGAGCTCAGGGAGAAATAGGCGAGGGTATCTCCTGCAAAGTCGACACCGGGCGCGCCATCGTCGAAGCAGGTCTTCACCCTGCAACTGGTGGCACGGGTTTGCTTGCCTGTTCCGGTGATATGTTGCTCGACGCGCTTGCTGCCTGCGCGGGCGTCACCTTGAAAGCCGTTGCGACGGCAATAGGCATTGATATTAGATCAGGGATGGTAAAAGCTGAAGGTGATCTTGATTTTAAAGGCACGCTTGGTGTTTCAAAAGAAGTACCCGTCGGCTTCAGGAATATTCGCCTGCAATTCGAACTGCAGTCTGATGCGAACGAGGAGCAGATGGCAACCCTGAAGAAACTTACCGAGCGCTATTGCGTTGTTTACCAAACATTGTTAAAGGGAGTTGCAGTCGATACGTCATTTCAATCGTCAGTCTCGTCGCAATAGATGATTATTATATTGTTCTGCACCTGGTAGCCCGACAAAAAAATACCTGCGCACTTATTAGGAGCGCAGGTACTGAAGACGATTAATGGAACTATTGGCCTTGTTTTACCGCTTCGATTGAAACGGGAATTAGTCCATGTGCCTCTTTATGGGTATCAATCACTTTGGAAGCATCACTTGCCTGTGACAAACAAATAACGGTGCCGCTTCTTTCATCCACCCAATAGTTAATGAAATTGACTCCGTACTTCTTCTCGACGGCCAAATCCTTTTGGTGGGCTTTTTCCACGTCGGCAGCCGTTACCTTTCCTGCTCCCAGTTGATGAATATCCAGGAAGAAGGTCTTGTTGTTATCCGCCATTGCTTCTGTTCCATCTTCCACCTTGTAAACGGTCTGTGGCAATAAGCCGTGCGCTTCTTTATGCGTGCTCACGATGGCTGCCGTATCGGGTGCCGAAGAAAGGCAATACACAATACCTTTTGACTCATCTACCCAGTATTTTATGAACTTAACACCGTATTTATTTTCCACTGAAAGGTCTTTGGCGTGTGCGGCTGCGACATCTGCATAATTTACTTTTCCGCCCGGCAGGTAATGCACGTCGATGTAATAATTTGTCTTTGTTTCCTGTGCGTAGCTGTTTGATACTACTAAGAGGGTTGCGATTGCTGCCAGGATAATTTGCTGTTTCATGGTGAGTTTTTTAGAGTAAAAAATAGATTGGTGAAAATGATATTAATGGAGGTCTACTGTTGAATTGGTCCAGTTGAACACGCCGTCTGGATTGTAAGCCCAAACCCAGGCGTGCAATAACCATAAAGGAAAGCCGGAAGTGCCGTTCCAAACATCGTTCGTACCTGCGAAACCTGCTGGTTGCGGATAAGTAAGAGGCACCGCATATTCAACAGCCACCAGCTGCTGGTTTCCGTTTTGATCCTTGTTATATACCAGTATTTCCGGTTGTCTTATGTCAAAAACGGAGTCGACGAGAGAGGTATTCATGTAGTGATGTCCCATGTGTTGAACATCGACTGCAATATCAGCATAGCCGTCCTTGATGGCGTTGTCGATATTGCGGTACTTCGCAGTTGCGGCACGTGCCTGTTGTAGTTGCCACATGGTGAGATCATCTAACCCAGTGTAAAAGTTTAGAGTGTTTGCTTCTGAACTCTTTGGCATTCCTGTTGACTGAAGTTGCTCTGCCTGGTTGGTGGTTGCTTCTTTTTGGCAACTGCCAAATGCGAGGCAGATGAGTAGTATCGATACTCCAGCAATTTTACGGTTACTGCCATCAGTTAAGGCAATAGAATTCCTGTTATGGCGATTTTCGCCATTAAATAACTGTTTCATTTTTGTTGGTTTTAGCTGTGAAAAATCAAATCAATTGAAGGAGGGGTGGCTGTTAAACTGCCGTTGCCGGACTAATAATTGAACGAGATTCAAGGATCTTGTTGGCAGGGAAGCCACCTTTTCTTGCATGTTCCCTAATCAGATCTTCATTTTCAGCCCTGTAAATGCAGTAGATCTTGTCGCCGGTGACGTAGCTATGGATCCATTCGATTTGCGAACCCATTTCGTTCAATACGCCGCAGGAAGTTTGCGAGATGGCTTTTAGTTGCTCGGCAGTCAGGTTGCCCGCGCCGGGAATTTCTCTTTCGATCAGGTAAGTCTTCATTGTAGTTGTGTTTCTGGTTTATGAACCTGGTTTCAATTGCAGTGGAGCCGGGGTGGTCAAGGAAAAGAGAATACAAAGAAGACCGGTGGGGAATTACGTTTCATAACAAAGGTTTTGGTGAGTGATAATGTGAGTTAAAGATAGAAACGTAAAGCCGCCGGATGCTATAACAAATCATTCATTGAATAGCACGACCAGTGATACAAATCGTTCAACGAATGATAAAAAACATTCACACGGTGCCGAGAATCACTGTAGCAACTCCAT